>BQJV01000533.1 GCA_021604885.1 Acidimicrobiales bacterium | reverse complement strand
GCCGACCGGTGTTCAGTCGGCGGAGCTCGACTTCGATGAGCCGCCGGCGTCGGAGGACGTCGACTTCGAGGATGAACTCGACGAGTCCGACGACGAGCTGTCGGACGAAGAGCTGTCCGATGACGATGAAGTCGACGTGCTCGACGAGTCCGTGCCGGCGGACGGTGTGTCCGAGGTGCGACTCGACGAACTCGACCCGTGATCGTTCTTGTAGAAACCGTCTCCCTTGAAGGAGATGCCGACCTTGCTGAACACCTTCTTCACGGGAGCACCGCAGGTGTCGGACTCCCCGTCATGGGTTTCCGGGCAGGTCTCGATGGCGTCGTCGGCGAACGACTGCCACAGCTCGAACATCTCGCCGGTGCGTTCGCATCGATAGTCGTAGGTCGGCACGGGGTTGGAGGATACCGATCGTCCCGGGCAGCGGCACCATACGATGGGACCGTGGTCCTCGCAGTGGTGCTCGTCGTTGCGGCCTACGTCGTCGGCATGTTCCCGACCGCGCAGATCGTCGGCCGTCGATTCGGGGTCGACCCGACCGAACAGGGCTCGGGCAACCCGGGCGCGTCGAACGTGTACCGGCTGGGCGGGCGCAAGGCGGGCGTCATGGTGTTCGTGATCGACGCGCTGAAGGGAGCGATCCCGGCAGGCGTTGCCCTCGCGGTCGCCGGTCGGCCCGAGGCGCACGCCGTGTGGATCGCCGCGGTCGCCGGCCATGTCTGGCCCGTCACCCGGGGACTCCGGGGCGGCAAGGGCGTGGCGACGGCGGGCGGCGCCGGGCTCGTCATCAGCCCACTGATCGGTCTCGCGTGTGCTGCCGTGTTCGTGTTCACCGTCAAGGTCGCGCGGGTGGCGTCCCTCGGATCGCTCGGCATCGCCATCTCGTACCCGATCATCGCAGCGATCGCCGGTCGACCGGCCTGGGAGATCGCAGCGTCGTCCGCGGTCGCCCTGGTACTCGTCGTGCGCCATCAGTCGAACATTCGTCGACTCATGCGGGGCGAGGAGAACAGCATCGAGGATTCCGGACCGGCCGCGGCCTGAACGCGGCTCAACTCGGCCGGAAACACGCCGATGTGTGTTTCAACAGCTGGCCCGCGCCCTAGCGTGGGCCCCGGGTGGGGATCGGAAGACCTGAGCAATGATGAAGAACGTTCGCACCGCCGTGATACCGGCTGCCGGTCTCGGCACCCGATTCCTCCCGGCCACGAAGTCGCAGCCCAAGGAGATGCTCACGGTCGTCGACCGTCCGGCGATCCAGTGGGTCGTCGAGGAAGCCGTGGCGGCGGGCATCGAGGACGTCCTGATCATCACGAGCCCGACCAAGAAGGGCGTCGAGGACCACTTCGATCGCATGGCCGAGCTCGAGACACTCCTCGAGGCCAAGGGCAAGGTCGAGATGCTGGCGAGCGTTCGCCGCATCACCGAGATGGCGACGTTCCACTTCACCCGACAGGGTGCTCCGCTCGGCCTGGGACACGCCGTCTCGATGGCGGCGCGACACATCCGTGACGAGCCGTTCGCCGTGCTGCTGCCCGACGAGCTCCTGCCCGACGGTGGCGTCACGCTTCGCCGGATGATCGACGAGTGCGAACGATCCGGCTCATCGGTTGTCTCGCTCTTCGAGGTGGACGGCCCCGAGATCTCCAACTACGGCTGCGCCGGATTCTCGAGCCGCGACGGCGATGTGGTCGAGATCGACCGCATCGTCGAGAAGCCCGCGTTCGAGGACGCGCCGTCCAACCTCAAGGTCACCGGCCGCTACGTGTTCACACCGGAGATCTTCGAGAAGCTGTCGATGACCGAACCCGGCAAGGGCGGCGAGATCCAGCTGACCGATGCCATGGCGATGCTGATCGGCGATCCGGGGCTCAAGGGTCTCGTCATCAAGGATCCGGGCTACGACACCGGCCAGAAGCTCGACTGGCTCCGCGCCAACGTCGAACTCTCGCTCGACGATCCGGTCGTCGGCTCGCAGGTGGCCGACATGATCCGCGACATCATGCAGGATCGCGGCCTCGTCTGAGTGACCCCTCGCCGCGTCGCCGAGGCGAGACGGAGGTCGTATCCGCGGTGAAGGTCTGGCACGCTGGCGCGATGCTGCCGCTCGACGACGCTCGCGCCCACGTGCTCGAACGCATCCACGCGGCTCCGCCGCGGCCGGTGCGTCTCGCCGAAGCGGCCGGATTGGTGTTGGCCGAGGCCGTTGTCGCCACGGAGACCGTGCCGCCCTTCGACAACACCGCGATGGACGGCTTCGCGGTGATCGCTGCGGACACCGCCGAGCCGCCGAACCGGCTCCGGGTCACGGGCACGGTGGCTGCCGGCTCGGCGGCGACGGAGACCCTGCAGCGCGGCGAGGCGATGCGCATCATGACCGGCGCCCCGATGCCGCCCGGCGCCGATGCAGTCGTGATGGTCGAACGAACGAGCTTCGACGAGGACGCCGCGACGGTCGATGTCGAGATCGAGGTGCCGTCCGGGAATCACGTCCGCGGCGCCGGCGAGGACGTGCTTCCCGGTGACGTGCTCTATGAGGCAGGCACGACCCTCACGGCCGGTCACCTCGGGGTGCTCGCCAGTGTCGGTGTCCGCATGGTGGATGCCATCCCGCGTCCCGTCGTCGGTGTCGTCTCGACCGGCGACGAACTCGTGGACGACGGTCGGCCGCTCGCCCCGGGCGAGATCCGGGACTCGAACCGACGAACGCTCCTGACGCTCCTCGAGGAGTCCGGGTTCACCGCCGTCGACCTCGGCCTGGCGCGCGACATCGAGGCGGACATCGAACGGGTGTTCCGCCGGGGTGCCGAGGAGTGCGACGCCGTTCTG
>BQJV01000532.1 GCA_021604885.1 Acidimicrobiales bacterium | reverse complement strand
CTCGGCGATAGCCGGGCTCGCGGTGGCCGGCTTCTACTACAAGGCTGTCGAGGCCGCCCCTCCGGGCAACGACCGGATGGTCTTCCTCATGACCGAGATCCAGAAGGGAGCCAAGGCGTTCCTGAAGCAGGAGTACACCTGGGTCTCGGCCTTCGTCGTCGTCATGATGATCCTGTTGGCGATCGTGATCGACCCGCTCGCGTCGATCAGTTATCTCCTCGGCGCCGTGCTGTCGGCCACCGCCGGCTATGTCGGGATGACCGTCGCCACGATGGCGAACGCCCGCACCACGGAGGCAGCGAAGGACGGACCGGCCAAGGCACTCCCGATCGCGTTCCGCGGCGGCGCCGTGATGGGCTTCTCGGTCGCCGGTCTGGCGCTCGCCGGCCTCATGGTCACCTACCTCGCCTTCGTCGAGTGGTTCGAGGTCGACAACGCCTTCGAGATCGTCACGGCCTACGGCCTGGGCGCATCGTCGATCGCTCTCTTCTCCCGCGTGGGTGGCGGCATCTACACCAAGGCCGCCGATGTGGGCGCTGACCTCGTCGGCAAGGTCGAGGCCGGTATCCCGGAGGACGATCCCCGCAACCCGGCAACGATCGCCGACAATGTCGGCGACAATGTGGGCGACGTGGCCGGCATGGGTGCCGACCTGTTCGAGTCCTACGCCGGATCGATCATCGCTCCGGTCGCCCTCACCGCCTTCGCGACCGCCGGCGGACTCGCCGCGGTCGATGCGGGTCGGGTCGGCACGGTCGAGCTGCTCATGTTCCCGATGGCGATCGCCTTCGTCGGCATGCTCGCCTCCATCCTCGGCTCGTTCCTCGTGAAGGGCGGCGACAGCACCGACAGCAAGGCGCTCAGCAAGGCCCTGCACATGGGCACCAACGTGGCCATGGGCATCACCGTCGTCGCAACCGTCGCGGTCGCCTACTGGATGTTCGGAGACGGCGACGTCTTCGGCGAAGAGGCGCCGTACGGCCTGGCCATCTCGGTCATCGGCGGACTCCTCGTCGGTTGGGCGCTCGGAAAGACCGCCGAGTTCTACACCTCGGACCACTACGGACCGGTGAAGAAGATCGCGGCACAGACCGAGACAGGTCCCGCAACCACGATCCTGTCGGGCATCAGCGCCGGCATGATCTCCGTGGCCGCCTCGGTCGGCCTGATCCTCGCCGGCATCGGCATCGCCTACTGGGGCGGCGAGCAGACGCTGGGCGACGGCGGCGGCATCTACGGCATCGCCGTGGCCGCCATCGGCATGCTCGCGACGACCGGTGTCGTCGTCTCCGTCGACGCCTACGGCCCGATCGCCGACAACGCCGGCGGCATCGCCGAGATGGCTGAACTCGATCCGTCGGTCCGTGAGGTCACCGACGCACTCGACTCGCTGGGCAACACCACCGCTGCGATCGCGAAGGGCTTCGCCGTCGGTTCGGCGGCACTCACCGCACTGGCGCTGTTCAAGAGCTTCGAGTTCGCCGTCCTCCAGGAGGGCGGCACGCTGAGCCTCGACATCGGCGAGGTCGACGTCTTCATCGGTCTCTTCCTCGGCGCCGGCCTGCCGTTCCTGTTCGCCGCACTCACGATCGACGCGGTCGGTCGTGCCGCCGCCGCGATGATCGAGGAAGTGCGTCGCCAGTTCCGGGAGATCCCGGGCCTGCGCGAGGGCAAGGAGGGCGTCGTGCCCGACTCCGCGCGCTGCGTCGCCATCTCGACCGACGCGTCGCTCAAGGAAATGGTCATCCCTGGCGCCCTCGCCGTGGTGGTTCCGCTCGTGGTCGGCTTCATCGACGTCGACGCCCTCGGCGGCCTGCTCGCCGGTGCACTCGTGACCGGCTTCGCTCTCGCCATCTTCATGGCGAACGCAGGCGGCGCATGGGACAACGCCAAGAAGTACATCGAGGCCGGTGCCCATGGTGGCAAGGGTTCCGACAACCACAAGGCTGCCGTTGTCGGTGACACCGTCGGCGATCCCTTCAAGGACACCTCGGGTCCCGCGATGAACATCCTGCTCAAGGTGATGACCATCGTGAGCCTGGTGTTCGCCAGCGCCTTCGTCTGAGCACACCGCTCGTTCGAGAGAATGGACAGGGGTCTGACCCCCTGTCCATTCTCCGTTTTCGGGGCGTTCGGCTCATACTCGGCGTGAGGGGCGGGCGGTACGTTGGTCGCGATGAGCGATGCGGACGCGGTAGAGCGGCGACGGGTGCTGCGCGCCGCCATGCGCACCCGCCGCGCCGAACTCGACCCGGACGACCAGGCCGCCGCGTCGATGGCCGTCATGGCCCGCCTCGCTCGCATTCCGGTGTTGCGCCACGCCTTCACGATCTCCGGCTACCGGGCGGTGCGCGGTGAACTCGACATCGACGCGGCGCTCATCCTGCTCGCGGAGCGCGGGGCCGTCGTGACCGTGCCACGGGTTGCGGGCGAACATCTCGAGTTCGTCCGCTGGTCCGAGGATCAGGCGTCAGTTCCGGGGTCGTTCGGCATCGCCGAACCGTCGGACGGCGACGTGCTCCCGCTCAGCCTCCACGACGTGATCCTGGCGCCGCTCGTGGCCTTCGACACGTCGGGCAACCGGCTCGGCCAGGGCGGCGGCTTCTACGACCGGGCGCTGGCCGGATGCGGCCCGGCCCGGCCGGTGGTCATCGGGATCGCGCACAGCTTCCAGCAGGTGGACGCCATCCCTCGGGAGGACTGGGACCAGCCGCTCGATGCCATCGTCACCGAGGATGAGATCATGGAGTTCCGACCCGGCGTCCTCGACCCGGCCATCTGACCCGTTCGCAGCTCCAGCGGGTAGAAAAGGGCCGTGCACGTGATCGTGG
>BQJV01000531.1 GCA_021604885.1 Acidimicrobiales bacterium | reverse complement strand
CGCGCACCTCGATCTCCGTGATGCGACGGTTCACGTCGCCGCCGGGCTGCACGACCCGGATCGATGGCACGACGGTCGGCTCCTCGTACGCGAACTCGAGCCACTCGCCTCGCGCCTCGGCGAACGCACCCACGACCCATGCGGTCGTGACATCGCCGTCGATCGCCAGCGCCGGGCGGTCGTCGTTCGTGTAGGTCACCGGATTGCCGTAGTCCGACGCTCGCAGTCGGAAGGGGCCGTCCTGGACGCTGACCGTGCGGGTGTCGTCCGGATCCAGGCCCGCCTCCTCGACCGCGGTGAACAGTTCGAGCCGGTTGTCCGTCGGGTCGTCCGTGAGCGGCTCCTGGCCGGGCCACTCGGTGTACCCCTGGTTCTCACGCAGGGTGCCCCAACGATTCGCCTGGCGCCGGTTGCTGTCGGTGATGACGACCGTCGCCGGTTCGGCGAGGACGGCGTCGGCGAGTGCCGGATCGGCGACGAGATCCGCCGCGAACCAGAGCGGGCGCTCGACATCGAGCAGGCCTGCGGCGGCGGTGTCGACCAGACCCTCGGCATCGCCGACCACCACGATGCCGCCGGTGACCGGGCGGGTACGGACGACGTCGAGCGCCTCGTCCACCGGGTAGGCGGTCACCGGGGCGGGATCCGGGAGCGCGGGATCGATGGCCAGGTGGACCTCGTCGATCATGGTCTGTTCGGGTCCGGCGACGTTCGGTTCGGCCGGCCCGAATCCGACACCGCCGCCGATGCCGTCCACCTCATCGAGGAACGCAGCCGTCGGCACCGGCCGGGGCGTGCGGAATCGTTCGAACGTGAGATCCGCGCGATGCACGATGTCGTCGATTGAAAGCAGGCGCGCGATCGGCGCGATCGCGTCGGCGTCGACCGTGTCCTCCTGGAATCGCTGGTCGAACGCGATGAGCAGGTCTGCGGACGGCGCGGAGCCGAAGGGCACCAGCTCCCGCGCCACATACCCGCGGTCGAGGAATCCCGGCGTGATGGGATCCACGGTGTTGCCCCAACGGTACGACGCGAAGTCACTGCCGGGAAGCTCCATCACCCGACCGTCACGGCCGGAGTCGTCGAGGTACTCGATCGCCTCGAGCCAGTACTCCGGGATCTCCTCGTCGCGATGGAGGTGCTCCTCGATCATCCGGATCCGCCAGATCGCCGGGTTGTTGAGCACGACGGCCAGGACCACGAGCCCGGCGAAACCCCGGGCGAACCCGGGCCACCGCCCGTGGAGGGCGCGGACCACGACCGCCAGGAGGACCGACGTGGCGAGCACGAGCATCGGCAGGGCCCGTGGCGTCGACCGAAGCGCGAGCCCGGCGTCGGTTCCCGTGAAGTCCTTGAAGAGCGAGCCCAGCGGCGACGGCGCGTCGAACGGATGGCTGCCGACGGCGATGAGGCCGCCCATCACGATCAGGAGGACGAAGTAGCTGCGATGGCGCCATCGCACCAGGGCCGCGCCGAGCAGGCTGAGCACGACGAGACCGAACGACAGGAAGAGCAACCACACACCCTGCGTGTATTCGACGCTCGGTTGGATCCACGGGCCGAACTTGTCGTTGCCGTAGAAGAACCAATAGCCGAGACCGCGGAACACCTCCGGTGCCGTCGAGGCGGACGCGACGGTCTGGTAGGTCTCCGTGTAGCGGGTGACGGGCAGGCTGTAGCCGCCCTGGAGGACGAGACCCGCGATCCACCAGATCGACACGCCGGCACTCAGCACGCCGATTCGCAGCGCGGCGCCGATCGCCGCTCGGGAGGTCACCGTGCGCTCGACGACGCGCGCGTGAACGAGCCAGGCCACGGGCGCGAGGCCGACGAGCAGGAGCGACGTCGCGTTCACCGAACCCACGGTGAGCACCACAAGCGCGAACCTCGCCGGGTCCCGCCAACCCCCGTTGCGCGCCGCCCGGATTGTCAGAGCGATCATCCACGGGAGCCCGGCCCAGGGGAGCAGCACCGCCGAGATGCGGGCCGAATAGTCGAGCATGTACGGACTGAGTTCGTAGGCGAGGACCGCGATCAGCAGACCGGGGCCCTGCCAGTCGAGCGTCCGGAGGAGATAGCGGACGCCGGCGCCGGCGACGAAGAGGAGTGTGCCGAGCCAGAGCCGTTGGGCGAGCCAGTCGGGGCTGCCGATCGTCTCGAAGAACCAGTACCACGGCCCCATCGGCCAGAGATATCCGATGTTCTGATGCGTGACGGTGCCGAGGGCGACGTCGCTGTCCCACAGGCTGGACGCGTTGGCGAGCACCCGGCCCGGATCGAGGTAGAGATAGGTCTTCGTGTCGGCGCCGACGGCGCCGGGGCGTGAGAGCACGATCGGCACGTAGGCCAGCAGCGCGGCGGTCAGCAGCACCGCGTGCCGTCGCACGCGATCCACCAGGCCGCGGATCGTCATCGCGCCCCGCTCAGCGGCCGCGGACGGTGGAGGCGAGCACCGCCAGCGTGTCGTACGCCGTGCGATCCCACGTGAGCTCCTCGGCCGACCGACGTGCGCCGTCCGACAAGCGATCGCGCAGATCGTGGTCCGTGAGTACGGCCCGCAGTGCCCCGACGAACTCGTCGTCGGTGTCCACCAGGAGCCCGCCGACTCCGTCGCGTACGGCATCGAGATGACCGGGGATCCTCGTCGCCACGGCCGGCGTCGCACAGGCGGCCGCCTCGGTCAGCGTCATGCCCCAGCCTTCGCTGCTCGACATGCCGGCCACCACCCACGCCTGCTGGTAGTGACCGACGAGCTCGTCGTCGTCCACATAGCCCGCCAGCTCGCACCATTCCTCGGCGCCGAGGGAGGTGATCAGGCGCTCGAGCTGTTCGCGCTC
>BQJV01000530.1 GCA_021604885.1 Acidimicrobiales bacterium | reverse complement strand
CAATGCCGAACCCCGGGTGGATGACGCGCTGAAGAGCGTCGATCGACGGCGGGTCCACCGCCTGCCCGTCGTCGACGACCGGACCCGCAACAGCCTGATGCGCAATGCGACCGCGCTGCTGTGGCCCTCGCGCTACGAAGGCTTCGCGCTGCCGCCGCTGGAGGCGCTGAGCGTCGGCACGCCGGTCGTCGCGACCGCCGTCGGTGCGCTCCCTGAGCTCGTGGGCGCGGAGATCGCTCTGGTCCCCCCGGGCGACGATGACGCGTTCACCGACGCCGTCACGCGTGTCGTGGCGCAGGAGACGGCTGTTCCCGCGGCGGTGCTCGCCCGGATCGCCGAGCTCACCTGGACGAGAGCAGCCGACGCGATGGTCGACGTGTACCAGGCGGCAGCCGACCGCTAGGCCTCGGGCTCACCGGCCGCGCGGTGCAGGAAGGCCGCAGCCTGTCCCCGCGTGACGGGAGCATCCGGAGCGAAGGTGGTCGGCGACGTGCCGTTCGTGATGCCGTTGTCCTTGGCCCAGCCGACCGCAGAGCTGTAGTAGCGCCCGTTCGGCACGTCCACGAACTCCGGCGGCGCGCTGGCGTTCGGTTCGCCCGCGCGGCGCCACAGGAGGGTGACGAGCTGGCCGCGGGTGACGTTCTGGTTCGGGGCGAACGTGGACGGCGACGTGCCCGTCGTGATGCCGGTCGCCTTCGCCCAGGCGACCGCATCCGCGTAGTAGGCGTTGGCCCCGACGTCGGCGAAACCGTGATGGACGTAGCCGGTCGGCTCGCCGGCCTCGCGCCACAGGAAGGTCACCATCTGGGCTCGTGTGAGGTTCTGGTTCGGGCCGTAGAGGAGGTCGGTGACACCGTTCGTGATCCCCGCGGAGACCATCCACGTGACCGCATCGGCGTAGTAGGCCGAGTCGACGACATCGCAGAACGTGCCACTGTTCGAGTAGCCGCAGAGCGTCGACTCGATCGAGCCCTGACGAAGTGCGTCGCGCCGGAACATCGGCCACGCGTCCTCGGCGTTGCTGCCCGGGAGCTCGTACGCCGCGAGCCGGGTGCGCACGCCCGGCGTGTCGAAGGCGGTGAACACGATGTGGCGCTTGCCGTCGATCTCGCCGACGGCCGGGGCGGACTCCATCGACCAGGAGAAGCCCATGCGCTGCTGCCAGATCAGCCCGTCCTCGAGGTTCGCACCGTTGGCGCCGTTGAGCAGGGCGAGTCCGTCGTCGCCGCCGACGGCGATGTCCTGATCCCCGTCACCATCGAGGTCGGCGATGATCGGCGGGGCGTTCATCCGGCCCGTGCCGAGGTGGGCGAACTGGGGCTTCACCCGCCAGGCGAGCGAACCGTCACCGTTCCACACGTACACGTAGTGATCGGCTGACCCGACGACGACCTCGAGCAGACCGTCGTTGTCCACGTCGCCGAGCGCCGGCGACGCGATGATCGTGTCGCCCGCGGAGACCGGGAAGCCGGGCACGGTCGAGCCGTCGTGCAGGTGGAAGGCGAAGACCTTCGAATGATCGTCACCGTCTCCGGGCCCACACTGGTGGTGCCCGTTCCCGCACTCGATGTGCCAGTTGTTGCCGGTGCCGATCACGGCTTCGGGACGCCCGTCGCCGTTGATGTCACCGATCGCCGGTGACGAGTGGAAGACCTCGTTCGCCTCGGCGTTCCACAGGTTCACGACACCACCAGGCGTCCAGTCGAGGGCACGGAAGACGCCGCCGAGATGGTCGTAGTAGCCGCCGGGCGTGGTGTCGCCGCCGATGAAGATCTCCATGTCGTCGTCGCCGTCGATGTCGAACAGGGAGGCGGAGCTCCACACGGAGTCGTCGTTGTTGAACGGGAACCCGGCGAGCGGCTCGCCGGTGCGGTCCACCGCCCAGATGTAGAAGTCGAAGCTGGCGAACACGATGTCGAGATGGCCGTCGCCGTCGACGTCACCGATCGCCGGCGTCGAGAACACGCCTTCGCACCAGCCGTCGAGGTTGCCGGTGTTGGCCCAGACGTCACCGGTGTCGCGGCCCAGGTTCGTACCCCACTCCTTGGCGCCGGTCTCGCCGTTGAACACGATCACGCCGCCGTTCTCGTTCTCCGACCAGGTCGAACCGACGCCGACGATCACCTCGGGCGTGCCGTCCTCGTCGATGTCCGCGACGGCAGGACTGGAGTCGATCGCCGACGCGCCCGACTGGGAGGCGCAGCCGTTGCCGGTGTTCACGGTGGGCACGGCGTCGGTCGCCCACTTCAGCGTGCCGTCGCCCTCGTAGGCACGCAGCACGCCGTCCTGGTGCCCGACGACGATCTCGTTCTCCCGGTCACCATCGATGTCGGCGATCACGACCGACGACGACCGGTTCCAGCCGTCGATGAGCAGCGCCCAGTTCTTGTCGTAGGGGTCAGCGGCAGCCGTCGCAGCGGTGGCGAGCAGCACGGAAGCCACGAGCGCGAGCGCGGTCGAGGCGGCGAACGACTTGAAGAACATGGGGTATCGATCGGATTTCTCTCAGCCGCGCCTGACAACAATAGGCCGGACGACCCAGGGAGAAGTGCTCGCGCCGCCCGAACCGGCCGGACCGCGCCGTCACCAGCGGACGATCAGCCAATCCTCACCGAACGGCGTCGCCTCGTAGCCGAGCGCGACGGCAGCTCGCACGACCTCCTCCTGCGCCGGCTCACCGAGCGCGGGCACCCCTTGCTCGACGCCCCCGTGGAGGATGATGTAGCGCAGCCCGAGTTCGTTCGCGAGCGCCTCGGCGTCAACCGACGGCCATTCGTTGAACCGGTCGGCGACCGCCGCGAAGCCGCGCGGGGCACTTCCCGAGTAGCCGTTGACCCGGGG
>BQJV01000529.1 GCA_021604885.1 Acidimicrobiales bacterium | reverse complement strand
GCGAAGCGAACCACGCGGATCAGGAGCTCGGCGTGCGGGTTCCCCTCGGCGATGTCGACGAGATGGGGCACGGTCTCCCGCAAGGCGTTGTTGAGCGCGTGCATCTTGCCGTCGGCCGCCATCGAACCGGAGCAGTCGGCGAGGATGAAGAAGTGCAGCGGACGGGTGGCGAGCTGCGCACCGGGTCGGTCAGCCATGGGCGGTCCTCCGTTTCCGAACGGGCGGGCGCGTTGACCAGCCCCTCCGATATCGAACATGATGCTCACGATGGTTGCAGAGCAGTCGCAGGTGCGGCTCGCACCGAGCGGACGGACGGCAACCGTCGGCAAGTTCATCGGTGAGGGCGGACAGGGCGCGGTCTTCGAGGTTCACCCCGACGACGGCAGCCCGACGCTCGCGCTCAAGTGGTACTTCGATCACACCGCGACGCGTAATCAGCGGTCGGCCATCGAGCTCCTCGTCGATCGCGGCGCACCGGACGAACACTTCCTCTGGCCCCTCGAGATGGCCGAGACGGACGGCAGCGCCGCGTTCGGCTACGTGATGCCGCTGCGGCCGGACGGCTTCGCGAGCCTCACCGATCTCCTCACCGGCAAGATCACGGCGTCCTTCCGCATGATCTGCATGATGTGCATGAAGCTGACCGGCAGCTTCCTCGCTCTGCACAACCAGGGCCTCTGCTATCGCGACATCAGCTTCGGCAACCTGTTCTTCGATCCCGAGTCCGGCACGCCACTGATCTGCGACAACGACAATGTCGGCGTCGAGCGCGACAGTTCGTCCAACGTCCTCGGCACCCGGCGATTCATGGCGCCGGAGATCGTGCGGGGCGAGGCGCTGCCGAGCACCACCACCGACCTCTACTCGCTGGCCGTGCTGCTCTTCTATGTGCTGATGGTCGGTCATCCGCTCCTCGGGAAACGCGAGCTCGACTTCCGCTGCTGGGACGAGAACGCGGAGCGCCAGATGTTCGGCGTGAACCCGTTGTTCATCTTCGATCCCGAGAATCGTTCGAACGCACCGAGCGGCGAACACCACGGCGCGGTGCTGCAGTACTGGCCCCTGTTCCCGTCCACGATCCAGCGGCTCTTCGTCCAGGCGTTCACCGAGGGGCTCGAGCCCGACGCGACGAAGCGGGTCCGTGAGAGCGTCTGGCGATCGGCGATGGCCGATCTCATGGCGAGCGTGCAGCGCTGCCCCTGGTGTCGCTCGGAGTCGTTCTACGATCCCGACCGACCGGATCAGATCTGTTGGAACTGCAAGCGGGAGCTCGGTGAGCCGCTCCGGTTGGAGATCGACCGTCACCGGGTGGTCCTCAACGACGACACCCGGATCTCGACGCACCCGCTCCGGCACAACTACGACTTCTCCACCGACGTCGCCGAGGTGGCGACCAACCCCAGCCGTCCCGACGCCTGGGGTCTGCGCAACCTCTCGGAGCGGGAGTGGACCGTCACCCTGCCCACGGGCGACGAACACACCGTGGTCCCGGGACAGGCGATCGGCCTCGTGCCGGACGCCACGATCGACCTGGGTGGGTCGACTGCGGTCATCCGGCACGGCTGAGTTCCTCACGACATCGATGCGCGTCAGGCGCAGTTCAAGCAGAGGGTGATGAACGAGGCGGACGACGAGAGCCCATCCGGATCCTGCGCCCAGACGGCGAAGGTCACCTCGTAGGGGGTGCCGTCCCAGGTGCCCGGGGGTGTGTAGGTCCAACAGGCATTGTCCGCACCACAGTTCCCCGGCGAGGCGACCCCGCCGTCGGAGTACACGGTGACGGCATCACCGTCGGGGTCCGAGTAGCAGCTGAAGGGGTGGCTGAACCAGTAGGACGTGTCGTACGGCAGGGCGAAGTAGTCGTTGCCGCAGCTGTTGACCGGGGCCCGGTTGGCCGGCGCCGTAGTGGTCGTCGTCGTGGTGGTCGGGGGCGCCGTCGTGGTGGTCGTCGTGGTCGTCGGCGGCGAGTTGTCGAAGATGACCGTGCGGTCCCGGCTCGCAGTGGCCCCGATCGGGCTCACGGCACGAAGCTCGAGCAGGTTCTCGCCCGGCCGGAGGGTCACCCGGGTCGAGAAGTCGCCGTCGGCGTCGACATCGACGGACTCGCCGTTGACCGTGACCGTGTTCCACGGCTCGGTGCTGCCGGTGACGGTGAACGATGCGTTCGTCGTCGTGTCACCCGAATCGACATCCGGCCGCAGTGAGGGCGAGCGCGGATCGGGGTTCTCCTCGAACCAGGTCTCCGACGCCCGCTCGTACTCGTCGAACGTCTCGTCGAACACATCGAGCTCGTCGGTGGTCCAGCCCGTCGAGTAGGAGAACGAGGCGGTCTCGCCCGGCTCGAGATCGAGGGCGACGGCGAACGCCGTGTCGTCGATCATCGTCGCCTCGGGCCCGTCGGCATCGACTTCACCGATGTCGAGCCCAGCAGCCTCGAGCTCCGCCGGGACCACTTCGATCCAGTGGCCTCGGAAACGCTCGGTGGTGTCGTTCGTGAACTCGAGCACGGTGGTCATGGAAGTGTCGCCGGCCTGGAGCGTGCGGGTGCCGCCCACGCCGTCGGCGACCTCGATGTCGTTCGAGCCGGTCAGGCCGGTCGGGATCACGCCCGTGTCGTCCGCACCGCCGTCGTCGTCGGATCCGTCGTCCGGATCGTCGCCGCCGTCGCCACTCGACGTGGGCAGGGTCGTCGACCCGGGATCGGCGTTGCCGACTCCGGTGCCGTCGTCACCGCCGCGCGTCGCGAAGAACGCGATGAGCAGGACGACGATGACCGCGGCCACGCCGATGAGGATGGGGCGCCGGTCGACCTCCGACGGCTCCGCCGCGGCGTCGGCCGGGGCGA
>BQJV01000528.1 GCA_021604885.1 Acidimicrobiales bacterium | reverse complement strand
CGATCGGTCGCGGTCCTGCTCGTCGAGCTGCGCGGCCTCGCCGACAGCCGCGAGACGGACGCGCTGATCGCCGCCACGACGCAGGCCCTCGCCGCGGCCGAGGACATCTTCCGCGCCGTCGCCGAGCACACCTCCGACCTCGTGTGCCTCCACGACCCGACCGGGACCTTCACCTACGTCTCCCCGTCCGTGCGGCGACTCCTCGACCTCGACCCGGCGGCGCTGGCCGGCACCCATCCCGTGGACATCGCCCACGCCGGGACCCGCGACGCGCTCGTCCAGGCGATTCAGGACGCAGGGCGCCGCGGCTCCGAACCGACCCGATTCCGTCACCGTGTGCGTCACCGCAACGGGTCCTTCCGCTGGTTCGAGACCGCGATCACTCCGATCCTCGCCCCCGATGGCACGGTCCGTCAGCTCCAGTCGTCGAGTCGGGACATCACCGAGCAGCGTGAAACCGAGCAGAGCCTCATCAAGCAGGCGTTCCACGACGAGCTCACCGGCCTGCCGAACAAGGCGCTGCTGATCGACCGCATGACCCACGCACTCGCGGTGAGCGCACGCACCAGCCAGCCGATCGGCGTGCTGTTCATCGATCTCGACGGATTCAAGACGATCAACGACACGCTCGGCCATCCCGTCGGCGACACCGCGCTCACCAAGGTCGCAGAGCGCCTCACCGCGATCGTCCGGCCGGGCGACACGCTCGCCCGCATCGGGGGCGACGAGTTCCTCATGCTGTGCGCCGGCACCGACGGCGCCCGCGGCGCGACGGCCGTCGCCCGCCGGATCCTCGACGCGTTCGCGCAGCCGTTCGTGCTCGAGGGCCGCGAGGTCGCCATGGGCGCGTCGATCGGCATCGCCACCTCGCTCGGTGCGGAGGACCCCGCCCAGATCATCGAGAACGCCGACACCGCGATGTACGAGGCGAAGCACGAAGGGCGCGGCCGGTTCGCGATCCACGACGAGGTCGATCAGTCGTTGGCGCTCGAGCGCATCGACACCGAGGAAGCCCTGCGCCGCGCCGTCGCCAACGACGAGCTACGACTCCACTACCAGCCCGAGCTCGACCTCGACTCGGGACGGATCGTCGGCTTCGAGGCCCTGGTGCGCTGGCAGCGGCCGGACGGTCGCCTCGTCCCGCCCGGCGAGTTCATCCCTCTGGCCGAGGAGAGCGGCATCATCGTCGATCTCGGACGGTGGGTCATCGCCGAGGCCTGCCGACAGGCGAGCCTGTGGCGGGTGCACCGCACGCCCGAGCAGGAGCCCGTGCGCATCTGGGTCAACCTCTCGGCCCGTCAGCTCGGCGACCCGGATCTCGTGCCCTACGTCGAGCGCACCGTCGAGGCCGCCGGGATCTCCACCGACGAGATCTGTCTCGAGATCACCGAGTCGGCGCTCATGGACGACGCCCAGGCCGCGACCGAACAGCTCGACCAGCTGCGCCGCATCGGCATCAGCCTCGGCATCGACGACTTCGGCACCGGCTGGTCACAGTTCGCGTATCTCCAACGCCTCCCGCTCGATGTGCTGAAGATCGACCGCTCGTTCGTGTCGGGCCTGGCGACCGATCACGCCGCGGCCACGATCGTGGCCGCGATCATCGACCTGGCCCACGCGCTCGGGCTGATCGTGATCGCGGAGGGCGTGGAGTCGGAGGACCAGCTCGCCGTGCTGCGCGAGCTCGACTGCGACCAGGCGCTCGGGTTCCTGTTCTCCGAACCGCGCGAGCCCGCCGCGTTCGAGTCCGCCCTCACCGAGAACTGATTCGCCTCAGTCGACGAGCATCGACACGGCGTGGCGAAGCTCGGCCTCGACACTGCCGGCCGGTGCGAGACCGCCGACCCACCGCGAGATCGCGGAAAGCCACACATGGCCGACGACACGGGCGACCCCCTCGGCGTCGATGTCGGTGTCGCCGAGCGCGGTCACCATCATCGCCTGCACTTCGGAGTCGACCTGCACCTTGTAGCTGGACGCACCGGGATCGGTCGTGCTCAGAGCGGTGACGAGTGCACTCATGAGGATCGGCGCACCCTCGGCAGCACGCGCCGCCCGGCCGAGTACGCCGGCCAACCGGTCTCCCGGGCTGTCACCCTCACCCGGCTCGCTCTGGAGCTGGCGTCGCAACAGGTGGACCCACCCGCTGAGTCCGGCGAGGAGCAGATCGTCCTTGCTCTTGAAGTAGCGGTAGATCGTGCCGAGCGAGACGTCGGCCCGTTCGGCCACTGCACGCATCTGCACCGCCTCGTACCCACCCTCGGCTGCCAGCTTCATCGCGGCCTCGACGATGCGGATTCGGCGCGCGGCCTTGCGCTCGGCACCCGTGGACGGGGATGGAGACGGAGCGGTCGCGGCCATGGCGAGGCATTGTGGTGGATGGACCCGCCCGGGACGAAATCCTCGGGTGCTCGGCGGCACTACGCTGCGGTGATGGACGGCGGCTTCCTCGACACGCTCGGCTCGGCGGCGCCCGTGTGGCGTCAGACGATGGTTCGCCGGCGCTACGCCAAGGACGAGCCGATCTTCCACGAGGGCGAGATGGGCGACACCTTCCACGTCATCCAGAAGGGCCGGGTCCTCGTGGAGGTCTCCACGGCCCGCGGTGACGTGGCCGCGCTTGCCGTCCGTGGGCCCGGCGAGATCCTCGGCGAGATGGCGATCCTCGGGCACGGCCGTCGCACGGCGAAGGTCACCACCCTCGAGTCGACCGAGACGCTGGCGCTCACGCAGGCGTCGCTGAATGAGCTACGCCACGCCGACCCGAGCGTCGATCGTCGCCTGCTCGAGATCATCACCGAGAAGCTCGAGGAGACCATGGCGCAGCTGATGGAGGTGCTGTTCACTCCGGTCGAGACGCG
>BQJV01000527.1 GCA_021604885.1 Acidimicrobiales bacterium | reverse complement strand
TGGGCGGCCCCGGACCGACGGACGGGTCGCGACCGCGGAATTGTCCGCTCGACACCACCCGGGCAGCCTCGTTGCTCACCACTCCCCTTCCCGGCGTCCGCGAGGTCCTGCCATGAAGATCATTCGCCACGCGAGCACGATCGGCGCCGAGATCCACGACGTCGACCTGGTTCAGGTCACCGACGACGAGCTCCTCGCCCTGCAGTGGGCCCTCCTCGAGCACAAGGTGATCTTCTTTCGCGACCAGACGCTCGACGACGAGACCCACCAGGCACTCGCGGCGCGGTGGGGCGAGCCCGTCGCCCACCCGGTGCAGGCGCTGTTGGGTCTCGAGCAGGCGGTCGGCGTCGTCTTCAACGATGCCGAGCATCCTCCGGGAGACGGCGACGGCTGGCACACCGATCACAGCTGGGCCGACTACGTGCCGGACGTGGCGATCCTCCGCGCCGTCGAGGTGCCCCCGGTCGGCGGCGACACCCTGTGGAGCGACGTCGCCGCGGCCCACGATGCCCTCTCGGCGCCGATGCGGCGGATGCTGTCGGGCCTGACCGCCCGCCACGATCCGGGGCCCCGGTTCGCGCTCGAGATGCGGGTTCGGATGGGCGACGAGATGGCGAGCCGTGTGACCGAGGCGTTCCCCGGCGAGGACCATCCCGTCGTCGCCGCGCATCCGGTCACCGGTCGCCCGGGCATCTTCGTCAACCCCGGTTACACCCGATCGATCAACGGCGTGACCGCGGCCGAGAGCGAAGCGCTCCTGTCCCTGCTGTTCGCCCATGTGGGCCGGGCGGACTTCGTGGCCCGCTGGCGCTGGGAGCCCGGATCCGTCGCCATCTGGGACGAGCACGCAACGCTGCACCGCGGGCCGATCGACTTCGCGCCCGCAACCCGGGAACTGCGCCGCTTCACCGTGGGCAGGCACACACCCACGTCGGTCTGACCCGGGTCAGACCTCGGCGTCGGTCTCGTCGCGGATGTCGCCGACGAGAGCCTCGAGCGCATCCTCCAGCGTGACGAGTCCGAGCAGCTGCCCGTTCTCCGTCTGGACCAGCGCGACGTGGCGGCGCACGCGGCGCATCGCCAGCATCAGATCCCGCACGGAGGTGTCGGGGGCGACGATGAGCATGCGGCGCATCATCTCGAGCGGTACCTGCTCGTCGCGGGCGTCCGGACCGAGGCGGAGCAGGTCCTTGGAGTGGACGAAGCCGATGATGTCGTCCGGCCCGCCGCCCTCGATCGGGATGCGGCTGTGGCCGGTCTCGGCGACGCGCCGCTCGATCTCGGCCACGGGCGTCGGACGGGCGACCGAGTGCATCTGCGCCCTCGGCACCATGATCGAGCCGGCGGTGCGGGCCCGGAAGTCCAGGGCACCGGAGAGCAGCTCGCGTTCGAGCTGCTCGATCTTGCCCTTCTCGAGCGCGCCGGCGAGGAGGGTGTGGAACTCGTTGACCGTGAGCGCCGTGTTGAGCTCGTCGACCGGCTCGTAGCCGAGCAGCCGGACGATGCCGTTCGAGATGAGGTTGAGGAACCAGACCACGGGCTTCAGCAGAGCGACGTAGGCCCCGTGGATCGGCGCCAGGATGCGCGCCACCTTCTCCGGGTTCGCGATGGCGAGGTTCTTCGGCACCATCTCGCCGACGACCATGTGGAGCACGACCACGATCGTCAACGCGATCAGGAACGAGATCGTGTGGAGGACGCCGCTCGACAGATGCACGAACGACTCGATCGCGGATTCGAGCAGGGTCGCGATGGCCGGCTCCGCGACATAGCCGAGCCCGAGCGACGCCATCGTGATGCCGAGTTGGGCACCGGCGAGCTGGGGTTGGAGGTCCCGGACCGCGTCGAGTGCGGCCTCCGCGCGCGGATCGTCGCCGGACAGGGTCATCGGCTCGAGCCGGGAGACCCTCGACGCGAGAAGGGCGAACTCGATCGCCACGAAGAAGCCGTTGGCGATCAGCAGGAGGACCGCGGCGATGAGGAAGCCGGCGGTCATGTCGGCATCTCCGGTGGCGCGACCACCCGGACCGAGGCGATGCGCAATCGCTCCATGGCCACGACTTCGAGTCGCCAGCCGTCGATCGTGCACATGTCGCCGGGCGTCGGGATCTCGCCGAGTTGGTCCAGCACCAGGCCGGCCAGGGTCTCGTACTCGCCCTCCGGCATCTCGAATCCGGTGAGGTCGCGGACTTCGTCCGGGTGCAGCGAGGCCGGGACGACCGTCGACCCCTTGGCCTCCACGCGCGTGAGCGAGGTCGAGATGGCGTCGTGCTCGTCGTCGATCTCCCCGACCAGCTCCTCGAGCACGTCCTCCAGGGTGATGATGCCGGCGGTGCCGCCGTGCTCGTCGATCACCACCGCCAGCTGCTGTCCGCCCTCGCGTAGATCGACCAGCAGCTCGTCGAGATCGCGCGCCTCGGGCACCGCGAGCACCGGCGCCATCAGATCGACGACGTGCGTCGTCGCCCGCTCATCCACGGGTACGCCGTGGACCGCCTTGACGTGCACGACCCCGACGAGGTCGTCGAGACCGTCGGCCATCACCGGGAAACGGGAGTGGCCACTGGACACCGCGAGCTCGACCAGGTCGTCGACCGTCGCTTCGTCGTCGACCGCCACGACGCGCACCCTCGGCACCATCGCATCGTCGGCCGACTTGTCGGCGAGTCGGATGGACCGGGTCAGGAGGTCGACCTCGGCCGGGTCGAGCATCCCTTCCTCACCCGAGCTGCGGATCATGTGCTCGAGCTCTTCCAGGTTCGGTATCGCTTCGAGCTCCTCGGCGGGCTCGACCCCGAGCCGGCGCGTGAGACGGGCGGCCATACCGTCGAGCACGGCGATCACCGGTCCGGCGAGGATCCCGTA
>BQJV01000526.1 GCA_021604885.1 Acidimicrobiales bacterium | reverse complement strand
CGATGATGCGCAGGGTGCCGTGGGTGGCGGGATGCTGAGGGCCGATGTTGAGGGTCATGCCCTCGGTTTCGAGCTCCAGGTTCACGCGGGCATCGGCGGCCTGGGCCGCGATGTAGGAGAGCTGCTGGCGATCGGAGATGTCAGTCACTGGGACTCTCCCTCGCTGCTCTCGCCGGCATCCGCCGGATCCGCGGACGTGGATGCGCCGTCCTCGTCGTCGTCGCCGGGCATGGCCTCGACGTCGACGATGCCGGGCCACGGCTTCACGCGTCGGGCCAGCAACGGATAGTCCTTGCGCAGCGGATTGCCCTCGAACTCGCCCGGCAGGTAGATGTGGCGCAGACCGGGATGGCCGTCGAAGGAGATGCCGAACATCTCCCACGCCTCACGCTCGTGCCAGTTGGCCCCGCCGTAGGTGGCGACCCAGCTGGGAACGGTGAGCGAGTCCTCCGGCACATCGGCCTTCACCGTGATGCCGAGATGGTTGACGATGTCATTGACGCGGGCGAACACCTGGAACCGGGTGTCGCCACCTGTGGTACCGGTTTGGACGGTCGAGTCGATCTCCGACTTCTCGTCGAGGCCGAGCGAGAGGTCCACCTGGGAGTCCATGTCGCGTCCGAAGGGCGAGGGCATCCAGTCGATCGCGCTCAGGAAGTTGAAGTAGGCGAAGCCCATGCCGGTGCGCAGGAACGCGGCGGTGTCGCCCCAGGCCTCGGCCGTCACCCGGACGGTGAGGTCGATACCCGGCTCGAGATGGGACCCGACGAGCGCGTCGCCGAGCTCGCCCGACAGCTGCTCGAGAGCGGCTTCACGCGCGGTGTCGGGCTCGGGTGCGTCCTCGACGACCTCGACGTCGGTGGAGGCATCAGTCGACGACAATTGCCTCACCCTTCCAACGCTCGGCCATGTCTTCGTTCTGGATGCGCTCCTGCAGCAGCACGATGCCCTCGAGCAGTGCTTCGGGGCGGGGCGGGCAGCCCGGCACGTAGACGTCGACCGGGATGATCTGGTCGACGCCCTTGGTGACGGAGTAGCTGTCCCAGTAGGGGCCGCCACAGTTCGCGCAGGACCCCATCGAGATCACGTACTTCGGCTCCGGCATCTGCTCGTAGAGACGGCGCACGGCCGGGGCCATCTTGTCGGTGACCGTGCCCGAGACGACGACGAGGTCGGTCTGACGAGGGCTCGCCGGCAGCGGAATCACGCCGAGACGCATCACGTCGTAGCGAGCGGAACCGAAGGCGGCTCCCATCTCGATCGCGCAGCACGCGAGGCCCCACTGATACACCCAGAGGCTGTACTTGCGGCTCATGTTGAGCAGCGTGGTGAGCGGCTTCGGGATCTTCCCCGATTCGACGAGACCCATCAGACCCACCTGAGCATTCCCTTGCGCCAGGCGTAGAGCAGCCCGAGCAACAAGATGTAGATGAAGATCGCCATTTCGATCAGACCGAAGAGGGCGTAGGCCTCGAGACGCGTGGCCCACGGGAAGATGAAGACCGCCTCGACGTCGAACATGACGAAGAGCAGGGCGAAGATGTAGTAGCGGATGTTCGACTGCGACCACATGTCGCCCGTCGGGTCCACGCCCGATTCGTAGGTCTCGAGCTTCTGCGTGGTCGGATTGGAGGGTCGCAGAATGCGCCCGATGCCGAGCAGGGCGGCAACGAGGACGACGGCGACGAGACCGAAGATCCCGACGGTGAGATAACTACGGAGAAAATCCGACACGAAGGGAGAGCCTAGCGATCGTGTTTCGGGCAGAACAAAGCCGGGGAACATTGTCTGAACGACCGCGTTCCCGGCCGCCAGAACCTACCGCCCGGCGGCAATTCTCAACGGGATTCGGGCGAATTTCCGACTTCGGCCACCAGCGCAGGGGTGCCATGTCAGAATGCGTCGTGCCCGTCCGGTCCGCTCGTGCCGATGATCTCGACGTCCTGCTCTCGCTCCTGGCCGAACTCCAGCCGGATGACCCGGCCCTCCCCCGGCAACGATCTGCTGCTCCTCGATCACCGCGCCGCGGCGCGGTGAGAAGCTCGGCAAGCTGCTCATGCAGGCCACCTTGGACCGCGCCCGCGCCGCGGGTTGCTACAAGGTCATGCTCATGACCGGTTCGAGCCGCCCCGAGACCCATGCGTTCTATCGAGCGTGCGGCTTCGACGGTGACGCCAAACACGCCTACCTCGTCCGCTGGTAGCGCCGACGCGATTCCGCCGGTCCCGCCGCAGCCGGCGATCTAGGGTCAGCGGCGATGAGCGACGACGCGACCGCGATCACCATCCGACCAGCCGGCGCGGCCGATCTCGAACTCGTGATCGACCGTCGGCTCGCGTTCTTCTGCGACATGCGGGGCTGGACGATGGACGAGATGCCCGCCGAGTTCGTGTCGGTCAATCGGGCGTTCATCGAACGGACCCACGGCGCCACCTTTCACTCGTGGTTGGCCGAGCTCGACGGCATCTGCGTCGGGATCGTCTCCGCGGCGATCTCCGATGCGCCGCCGCGACCGGAGGATCTGCGCCACCTCGACGCCTACATCGTGAACATGCACGTCGACCGGGAGCACCGCACCCGCGGCGTCGGACGCCTGCTGGTGAATGCCTGCATGGCGGGGTGCGAGGCGATGGGCGTCCGCCGGTTCAGCCTCTTCGCGACCGACGACGGACGCCCGCTCTACGAGTCGGTCGGCTTCTCCGACCACTTCGGCTGGATGAACCGCTACGTCAGCGCCGACAGCAGCCAATAGGTCGGGAAGCCGACGGCGAACGACGCCGCCATGGTGCCGCTGCGTCGAACCGCCCAGGCGGCGGCGAGCACGGCCACCACCTCGGCCCCGACCGGCTGGCGGATCTCGCCGCTCTCCAGGAAGAGCGCCG
>BQJV01000525.1 GCA_021604885.1 Acidimicrobiales bacterium | reverse complement strand
CGCCGCCAACCTGGGATTCGACCGGGCCTCCGCCGGTGATCAGATCGAGGCCGGCGCGGCGTTCGACGATGCCGCCGCGGCGTTCGACCGCGCTCGCGGCAAGGTCAGCGGCTTCTGGACCCTGCCGGCCCGACTCGTCCCCGTTGTCGCCCACCACGTACGCGCCATCCAGGTCACCGCGGGCGAGGGCGTCGCTCTCTCCGAAGCGGCGAGCGACACCGCTCGATCGGTCGACCCCGACGACATCCGCCTCGTGGACGGCCGCCTCGATCTCGACCTGCTCGACGACCTCCAGCCGGTGCTCGACCGCGCCGAACGGGCGCTCGTTCGAGCCCACGAGCGCGTCACCGACACCAGGAGCCCGTGGCTGCTCTCGCCACTGGCCGAGCGGATGGACCGCCTCCTCACCGAACTCGACGACGCTCGTCCGTCCGCCGAGGCGGCGTCGCTGGCCGTGACCCATCTCCCCGAGATGCTGGGTGCCGACGGACCGGTGCACTGGCTCATCGCGCTGACGACTCCGGCCGAGGCCCGCGGCCTCGGGGGCCTCCTCGGCAACTGGGTCGTCGTGCGGGCGGACAACGGGACCATCGAGATCGTTCTCAGCGGACGCAACGAGGACGTCAACGATCGGCTGCGGTCCGCCGAGGTGGCGCTGACCGCGCCGGAGCAGTACCTCGAACGCTGGGGCGTGTTCCGGCCGAACGAGTTCTTCCAGGACGTGACCCTCTCCCCCGACCTGCCGATGGTCGCGGAGGTCGCCGCCGACCTGTTCGAAGCGGCGATGGGGCACCCGATCGACGGCGTGGTCGTCCTCGATCCCTATGCCGTCCAGGCGGTGCCCGAGCTCGGCGGACCGGTGGAGGCGGGCGACCGACGGCTCACCGCCGACACGCTCGTCCCGTTCGTACTCACCGAGCAGTATGTGGACTTCGAGGACGATGAGCTGGGCCGCGTGCTGGCTCTCGGTGAGCTGGTCGAGGGCGCATTCGAGACCTTCACGAGCGGCGCCCTCCCCGGCCCGCGCGCCGTCGCCGACGCGTTCGGCCCGATCGTCGAGCAGGACCGGCTCGGCGTCTGGTGGCGCGACGGCGAGGGTCCGAGCGAGCTGATCGACGCCGCCGGACTCGACGGCGCATGGCCGGACGCCGCCGAGGCAGATCTCGTCGGGCTCGTCCACCAGAACGCCGGGCAGAACAAGCTCGACACCTATCTCGAACGGGCGCTCCACTACGACGTGGAGATCACCGATGGTCAGGCGGTCGCCACGATCACCGCGACGCTCCACAATCGGGTGACGGACCTGGCGCTCCCGGATGCGATCGTTGCGAACAACGACCAGGAGTTCGCACGCGGCACGAACGTCGTTCGTCTCGGTATCCACACGTCACTGACAAGCCGCTCGCTGGCGGTGGACGGGGTCGACGTCGGGTTCAACCGTCAACCGGCGTTCGGGGGCGAGGTCGCCACCGTGCTGGTCGAGGTGCCCGCCGGGGAGACGCGAGTCGTCGAGCTGCGGGTAACGGGCCCCGTCCTCACCGACGGAGGCGGCTATCGACTCGTCGTGCCCCATCAGCCCCTCGTCAATCAGGACATCGTGTCGGTCAGCGCGTCCATCGACGGACAGCCGGTGGACATGGGTCCGCCGACCACGCAGCGCGCCGACCTGCTTCTCACCGGCACCGTCGGCTGACGGGCCGCCACGACAATCTCCCTCTCACGAATCTCCCGCTCACGAATCTCCGGCTCACTCAATCCGAGGGCCGTCATGCCGATCGTGGGAGTGGACACAACCGTCCACCGCCCCATGCCGCCCGCACGCTCCCGTTCCCTGCGCCCGTCGAAGCGCCTCGCCGCCGCCGCTGTCATCGGCTGCGCCCTGGCCGCGGCAACGCCCGCTGCGGCGCAGTACGGCGGTGGCGCGAACCTGACCGTCGACCCGGTCGAGGTCGAGCTCGACGGCGACTTCAGCTATCTGGGCACGGACTGTGCCGGCGGTTCGACGGTCGTCATCACCATCGATGGTTTCGCGGACATCCTCGACACGACCACGGCCGGCGACGACTCCAGCTACACCGGGTCAGGGGTGGAGCTTCCCGACGGCGTCGTGGCCGGCGACGTCTACACCGTCCGGGCGACCTGCAACGGCGTCGAGAACTTCACCACGATCACCGCGGTGTGCAACGGCGGCGACCTGCCCGTGGACGGTGAGTGCCCCGACGGAGGGACGCTCGGTGGCGAGGATCCGACCGCGACCACCACGACCACCACGACGGCCTCGACAACGACGACGCTTCCCGGTGGCACCACCGGCGGCTCCGGAAGCGGCGGCAACGGTGACACGACGGGAACGACACCGGATCTCGCCGTGACGGGTGCGACGTTCGCCGAACAGGCCGCCCAACTCGGCGCGACCCTCGTCGCCATCGGTGGCTTCGTCGTGCTCCTCGCCCGGCGGCGTCGCGACCCCGAACCGGTTCGCGCCAGAGTTCGCTAGGCCCTCAGCCTCTGTTGCCTCAGCCCCGGTTGCCTCAGCCCCTGTTACGGCGGCGCCGGCGCAACATCCAGCCGACCACTTCGCTGAGCACCGCCCCTGCGACCGCAGCAATGACGATCACGACCCACAAGGGCCAGGTGCCGTCGATGAAGAGCCACGACACCTCGGTGTCGGACCGGTTCTGCACGATGAAGGCGATCAGTGCGATCGCCACCACCGCGGCCGACACGACCGTCGCGAGACCCGTCGACTCCGTGGACTCCTCGGGTACGGCTTCCTCGTTCATGGCTCGACTCTAGACGACCTCGCCCACGCCTGATCCCCGCCACCCGGGGACGCGTGCCACCATGAGGCATGCGTGTGCTCGTCAGTGGCTCCACCGGACT
>BQJV01000524.1 GCA_021604885.1 Acidimicrobiales bacterium | reverse complement strand
GTCGAGATGATGGACCGGGTTGGGCCCGGCGAACGACAACTCCAAGGAGCAAGCCATGGGTATCAAGGATTTCGCGGACAAGGCGAAGGACGTCGCCGGAGACGTGCGTGACAAGGTCGAGGACGTGGCCGAGGCCGCCGTCGACAAGATCGACGACGTCACCGGTGGCCGCGTCCCGGACGCCGTCAAGAACGCCGTCGACAAGATCGACGGCGAGGACGACGCCGACGAGGCCGGCGAAGAGGCGTGACGGCCGCCCCGGTCAGCGTCGTTTGACCGCGACCGGCACGATCACCGCCCGGTCCTCGGACCGCGACGCCTCGAGGTCGACCGTGACCTCGAGATACCACTCGTGATGGTCACCCGGATCACAGAGGATCTGGGTGACCATCGTCGCGTCCGGGGACAGGTCGAACCAGGTACTGCTGCGAGCGTCGGCGTCGATGCCGACCCAGTCGTGCTCGTCCCAGTAGGGAGCCATGTCGTCGGCCAGAAGGTCGGTGCGCCGTGACGCGAGTTCGGTCACCACCCGGAAGACCTCGTTGCGCACGAGCACGCGGAACGCGCGCGCGTTGGCGGTGATGTCGTCCGGGTCGGCACGGGGTACGGGAGCCGCGGCGTCCTCGTCGGCCGGGTTGCGGAGCCGCTCCCACTCGTCGATGAGACTCGAGTCGACCCGACGGATCATCGCGCCGAGCCACTCGATCACGTCGTCGAGGTCCTCGCTGGAATGCTCGGCCGGCACGGTCTGCACGAGCGTCTTGTAGACGTCGGTCAGATAGCGCAGCACGAGACCCTCGGAGCGCTTCAGCCCGTAGCGGGCGACGAACTGGTTGAAGGTCTCGGCGAACTCCAGCATCTCCCGGGCGACCGCCTTCGGGCTGACGCGATCGCGTCCCACCCACGGGTGGTGCCGGGCGAAGATCTCGAAGGCGGGCTCGATGAAGTCGGCCTCGGGCCGCGGCCAAGTCACCTCTTCGAGCCGGTTCATCCGCTCCTCGTATTCGACGCCCTGCGCCTTGAGGTCGCTGATGAGGGTGTCCTTCGCCTTGTCCTTCTGCGCGATGAGCACGGCCATGGGGTCCTCGAGGATCGACTCCACGAGGCTCAGGACCTGGAGGTGATGATCCGGGGCCTCCGGGTCGAGTGCCTCGACGGCCTCGACGACGAACAGTGACAGCGGCTGGTTGAGCCGGAAGTCGTCCTGCAGATCGAGGTTGACCCGCATCGGGTCCGTCTCGATGATCTCCGCGGCGAGCAACGACCGGTAAACGGCGATCGCCCGACGGATGTGGCCCCGTTGGGCCTTGCGCGTCTCATGGTTGTCCGTGAGGAGTCGCTTCATGGCGCTGCAGCCGTCGCCATCGCGGTCCAGGACGTTGAGCATCATCGCGTGGGTGACGGTGAAGCTCGACGACAGGGTTTCGGGCGTCCCCTCGCTCAGGCGGACGAGCGCGTCGCCGTCCCAATGGGCGTAGCCGCGCTCGGGAGGCTTCTTCTTGACGAGCTTCTTCTTCTTTTTCGGGTCCGTGGCCGCCTTCGCCTCGGCCCGCTTGTTCTCGACGACGTGCTCGGGAGCCTGGACGAGCACGCTCCCCGCTACGTCGAATCCCCGTCGGCCGGCTCGGCCGGCGATCTGCTGGAAGTCCCGCACGGTCAGCACCCGCACGCGGCGACCGTCGTACTTGCACAGCTGGGTGAACAGCACGGACCGGATGGGGATGTTGACCCCGACACCGAGCGTGTCGGTGCCACAGATCAGCTTCAACAGGCCCTGCTGGGCGAGCTTCTCCACGAGAAGGCGATACTTCGGCAACAGCCCGGCGTGGTGGACGCCGATACCGGCTTCGACGAAGCGTTTCAGGTCCTTGCCGATCGGCGTGTCGAACCGGAATCCTCCGATCGCCGCTTTCACCTCGGCCTTCTCGTCCTTCGTCAGCACATCGAGGCTGGTCAGGCTCTGCGCCCGGGCCGTGGCCTCCTTCTGGGTGAAGTGGACGATGTAGACGGGGGTACGACCGTCGTCGAGCAGGTCGCCGATCGTCTCGAGGAGCGGGGTCTCGCGGTACTCGAAGTCGAGGGGGACCGGTCGTTCGGCCTGATCGACGAGCTCGACCGTGCGCTCGGTGCGTTGCTCGAGGTCGGCGCGGAGATCGGACGTGTCGCCCAGCGTCGCCGACATCAACAGGAACTGGGGGTTCGGCAGCTCGAGGAGCGGCACCTGCCAGGCCCAGCCGCGGTCGCGGTCGCCGTAGTAGTGGAACTCGTCCATGACGACCAGGTCGACGTCGGTCTCGGGGCCCTCGCGGAGCGACCGGTTCGCCAGGATCTCAGCGGTGCACACGATGACCGGTGCGTCGGCGTTGACGGCTGCATCGCCCGTCACCATGCCGACGTTCTCCGGCCCGAGCTCCGCCGCCATCTCGAAGAACTTCTCGCTCACCAGCGCCTTGATCGGTGCGGTGTACACGGTGCGCTTTCCCTGCGCGAGCATCGCCCACGCTCCCGCCAGCGCGACCAGCGACTTCCCTGAGCCGGTCGGGGTGGCGAGGACGACATGGTCGCCGCTCAGCAGGGCCAGGATCGCCTCCTCCTGGTGCGGGTAGAGCTCGAGCCCGCGGTCCGACGCCCACTCCATGAACGCGAAGAGCAGTTCCTCGCCGTCCCGGTCAGCGGGGAGGCGCTCGATCAGGGGAGGCTGGGTCATGCGCGGGTCACCATAGGCGCTTGTCGCCGATTCCCCGATGGGCCGCCTCGCGCAGCGCCGACCGAATCCGGCTCCGGGTTCGTGTCGACGGCGCGAGCCCTGCCACATAGCGGTTTCGCCCGACCTGCACGATCCGGCCGTTGCGCACCTCCGTGCGCAGGGCATCCGAGACCCAC
>BQJV01000523.1 GCA_021604885.1 Acidimicrobiales bacterium | reverse complement strand
GTCACCGAGGGCCCGGATGTGGGGGAACACGCCGTCCTCCATGCCGATGATGAAGACCACCGGGTACTCGAGCCCCTTCGCGGAGTGGAGGGTCATCAGGGTGACGGTGGACTCCTCCTCCGCGAGATCGTCGGTGTCGCTCACGAGCGAGATCTGCTCGAGGAACTCGTCGACCGCTTCGTATTCGCGGGCCATGCCGACGAGCTCCGAAAGGTTCTCGAGCCTGCCCTCGGCCTCGACCGAGCGTTCGTTCTGGAGCTCCTCGAGATAGCCGGAGCGATCGAGCGCCTCCTCGATGATGGTCGCCGGGCTCGCGTCGAGCTTGCGGATCTCGGTGGTCAGCACGAGGAACTTCTCGATGCCGTTGGCCGCGCGGCCGGACACGCCCGCCTCGTCGAAGCGAACGACCGCCTGATCGAACGACTCGCCCGTACGCGTAGCCCAGGCGTCGAGCTTGCCGATCGACGAGTCGCCGACACCGCGCTTGGGCGTGTTGATCACCCGTTTGACGGAAACCTCGTCGGTCGGGTTGACGATGGCCCGCAGGTAGGCGATCGCATCCTTGATCTCGCGGCGATCGTAGAAGCGGGTGCCGCCGACGACCTTGTACGGGATCCCGACTCGAAGCAGGAACTCCTCGAGCACGCGCGACTGGCTGTTGGTCCGGTAGAAGACCGCCATCTCGTCGTAGCGCATGTGCTCGTGGTCGTGGAGCCGGGCGATCTCGTTGGCGACGTACTGGGCCTCGTCGGACTCGTCGTCCGCGTGATAGCGGACAATCTTGTCGCCGGGCCCCTGATCGGTCCACAGATCCTTGGGCTTGCGGCCGACGTTCTTCGCGATGACGGCGTTGGCCGCATCCAGGATCGACTGGGTGGAGCGGTAGTTCTGCTCGAGGACGACAACCGAGGCGTCCGGGAAGGCGTCCTCGAACTCAAGGATGTTGCGGATGTCGGCGCCACGAAAGCCGTAGACGCTGTTGTGTACCAGCACGCCGTCGGCCACATAGGTGTGGATGTCGTCGACCTCGAGGTCGTAGACATCGCCATCGGCCTCGATGACGTCGACCCGATCCACCGTGGCGTCCTCGAGTCCCTGCTCACCGACGACCTTGATCGTCATCCCGGGCCGAAGGTGAGCGAGCGGCTGGAAGGGATGCGCGAGGCCATCGATCATCGCCCGCCGGGCGATCTCGAGCCCACCGTCCCACGCCATGTGCACCGCGTCGTTGAGCGCCTCGCGATACGACTTCCGGCTGGTTTCGACTCGAAGCGAATCTGATTTCGACGGCCGCACTCGATGGCCGGCATCGCGGAGAAGGTCGGCGATGTCCGCCCGGTTCGACGACCATTGGAGGCGGTGATAGCCGACAGCTCCGCACCGGTGGTCGGAGAACATCGTCAGGTTGAGGGTCTGACGGTTCGCTCCGCCCTGCGGGCGATGGTGAGGGAATTCATCGTGCAGATCGAGGTCCTCGAAGAGGTCCTTCGCTCCCGCATACGTGTCGATCTCGTCGAAGAGCCGTGCCAGGTCGTCGCCGGTCATCGCAAGTTCGCGACCCACTCCGTGGAAGCATGCCGTGGGAAGTCCGTAGGTGGCGGCGAACCACGCTTCCCACCACGATGCCTCCGCTGCGCTGGAGACGACCTTGAGGATCCAAGCCTTGTCAGCGTGTTCCTGGTTGCAGCGGACCCGCAGACCGATGTCGAGACGCCCACGGGCGGAACGCATCGCCTTCGTCTGGCCGATCCGGTAGCCGCGGTCGCCGCGATACATCAGATAGACGACGTGATCACCTGGGTCGAGATCGAGCCGGGCGGGAACGATGTGGTGCGGCGTGCCCTCGATGACTCGTCCCCCGGCGTGCACACGGTAGCGACGACCGGTGTGCGTCGAGCGGTGAACGTGGGCGACCGGGCGAGCGACGAGGTCAGAGCCGCCGCCGGTGCCCAACACGAGATCGCCCTCCGCGAGGCTGTCGATGCGCCGCTCACCATCCGGCGTGGCGATCATGGTGCCGGGCGGAAGACACTGGTCGCTGTCGCCTACGACCGTCACCTGGCGGTGCTCCTCGGCGAGCATCAGGACGAGATCGTTCTGGACGGGGTTGGTGTCCTGGTACTCGTCGACGAGGACGTGGCCGAAGCGCCGCCGCCAGCCGTCGAGCACGTCGGGATGGGCGCGGAAGAGCTGGACGGTGCGTTGGAGCAGGTCGTCGAAGTCCATCGCTCCTGCGGTGAGCAATCGCTTCTGGTACTCGAAGTAGACGTCGGCGATCTTGCGCTCGAAGATCTGCTGCGCGTCCTCCGCGTAGAGCTCGGCGCTGATGTTGTCGTTCTTCGCGGCGGAGATGGCGCCGTGGACCGATCGGGGCGGGAATCGCTTCGGGTCGAGGTTGAGATCGCGGATCACGTAGCCGGTGAGCCGCACCGCGTCGGCCTGGTCGTAGATCGAGAAGCGGGACGGAAATCCCAGGCGTTCGACGTCGCGGCGAAGGATCCGCACACAGGCCGCGTGGAAGGTGGACACCCACATTTTCTGCGCCACCGGACCGACGAGCCCGCCGACCCGCTCCTTCATCTCGCCGGCGGCCTTGTTGGTGAAGGTGATGGCCAGAATCTCGAACGGCGACATCCCTTCTTCCATCAGATGGGCGATGCGATGGGTCAGGACGCGGGTCTTGCCCGAGCCTGCGCCGGCGACGACGAGGAGCGGCCCGCCTTTGTGGATGACGGCGTCGAACTGGGCGGGATTGAGGCCGTCGAGGAGGGGCGAGTCGGGCACCGGCTCACCCTAGCGAGGGGGGCTGACAGCGAGGGCCGCCGCGGCCGGCTGACGAGCCGCAGAGATGTTGCGGGTGTCAGACACCAGATGTTGCGGTTAG
>BQJV01000522.1 GCA_021604885.1 Acidimicrobiales bacterium | reverse complement strand
CGGTGTGGCCGGTGGTGCCGTCGTGGTGGTCGTCGGCACGGGCGCGGACGAGCCGCTGCCGTCGATCACCAGGTCCGTGCCCTCCCGAATGCGGTCGACGTCGGTGATGTCGTTCGCCGCGGCGAGATCGGCGATCGTGACACCGTGGCGGGCGGCGATGGTCCACAGAGTGTCGCCGGCTGCGACCGTGTAGGTCTGCGGCGCGGCCGTGGTCGTCGTCGTGGCCGCCGGAGCGTTCACCCGGATGGTCTGACCCTCGAAGATGCGGTCCGGGTCGTCGAGTTCGTTCGCCTCGACGAGACGGGCGATCGACACGCCGAATCGGCGGGCGATGGCGGAGAGCGTGTCGCCGGCGGTCACGACGTGGACGCCACTGCTGTCACCCACGGTCGTCGGCGACGATGCGTCGGGAGCGGACACGATGAGCGTTGCGCCCGCGACGATGCGATCCGGGTCATCGAGGTCGTTCCAGGCGACGAGATCGGTGACGGTCACGTCATGCCGTGCGGCGATCGCCGACAGCGTGTCGCCGGGTTCGACGACCACCGTGGTGGTCGCGAGCATCGTGGCAGCGACGAGAACAGCCATTGCGGCGACAGGTCGCCAGATCTGTTGGGGGTGCACGGGGAGCCTCCGGACGGCTCCACCCGCTTCCGAGGCAGCAATATATCAGCCGAGATCGCGGCTGCGGCGACGCTCCTCTGCGCGTCGCTCGGCGTCGAGTCGCCCGAGCGCCGGCTCGCCGGAGTGATCGACGAAGCGCATCGCCTCCGCAATCGCGTGATGACCGGCCTGTTCGGCGATCGCCGTGTGCATCCGCTGGCAGACTCGTCGGTACGCCTCATGGCCCTGCGGGGTGGTGCGCAGTTCGAGCATGTGCATCGCCTCGCGGGCGTTGAACTGCATGGAGTAGCGCACCCGATACGCGAGTGCGACCGCGTAGGGCGCCTGCTCGGGCAACTCCCCCATCAGCGCACCGTGAAGCGCCGAGGAGCGCTCCATGGCGCCGCGGAACTCCTCCTCCACGCCCGCGGCGCGAACCGCCTCGGGCATCACGTAGCCGTGGCGTGGGGAGAGCGGTTGCCAGTCGATGGTGAGCATCCGGTGGCGCTGGAGATCGCGGAACGCGCCATAGTCGGAGAGAATGTCGAAGCGATAGTCGGTGCGCTCGAAGGCCCGGCCGGGACGTTGGCGCCGGTTCTCGCGGTGGCCGACATAGGCCGTGATCACGTCCAGGCGGTCCTGCACCGACATCGCCCGCACCCGTGCCTCGATCGTGGTCTCGGAGAGTGACGTGTGCGGATAGAGCATTGCGGCGACGGCCTTGACCTCGCCGTCCGGGTCGAAGTCGACCAGGTCGACGACATCGTCATCCACGAGCCCGCCGGTCTCGTCGCCGAACAGACCGTCGACCATGGCCTCCATGGAGTCGCGGGTGTCGGCCAGGTAGGCGCTGGTGCGTTCACCCCGGTCGGGAAGGTCGACCCGCTTGAGGAACGAGGGCACGACCTTGCGCAGCTCGGTGAGCATCAGATCGGCGTAGGCCCGGCTCTCCGGCAGCGGATGGGAGCGCATGCGCAACAGGAGCGCCTCGTAGGCCTGCCCCGTGCCGTAGATGCCGAGATTCGACAGCGAGGAGGCGGGCAGCATGCCGCGGATGGCGTCGAGCGCCCGGGCCTTGATCGCCGTGCGGTACGCGAAGTCGCTGTCCGACGGGTCCTTCGGTGTGGTCGCCCGGAAGAACTCCTGCATCTGGGGCACGAGACCCGAGTAGCTGTCGAAGATCCGGTCCATGTCGGCGATGTAGCGGGTGCCGAGCGAGCTGCTCAGGATCTCGGGGTCCCGGTAGTAGCGGTAGCGGCCGCCGAGACGCTGGTCGTAGGCGATGTAGCGGGTGGACTGCTCGAGGTAGGCCATGAGCCGTCCCCACTCGAGCACCTTGGTGAGCAGGTTGCTGGCCTGTTCACAGGCCAGGTGGACGCCGCCCAGCTGGGCCACGGAGTCGTCGCCGTACTCGAAGAAGACCTTGTCGTAGAGCTCCTCCGCGCGGCGCAGGCCGACGGTGGCATCGATGGTCTGGTCGCCCTCGATGTCGAGGTCGCCGACGAACTCCTGGAGGAACAGTCGGCGCAGGCTCAACGGTGATCGCGAATAGCGGGCGAAGAGCGCCCCCTTCACGACCTCGGGCAGGTTGACCAGCGCGAACACCGGCTGGTCGAGGTTCGTGAAATAGCGACGAAGGATGTCGGCCTCTTCGGCGGTGAAATCCTCGGCGATGTAGACCGTCATCGGAGCGTGAGCCTATTGGGTCTCTTCGAACGCGCCGCGGACCGACCCGAGGGTTTCGGCGTCGGCCCAGAGGTCGACGATCGTGAGCGCCATCGACAGGGCGCCGTCGATCACGGCGCGGTCGCCGTCCTCGGACCGTGCGTGGGTCGCGAAGTCGGGCGTGTGGATGGCACATCCCGCCGGAGCGACCTTGATCATGGGGTGGATGGCGGGCACCGCGTAGCTCACGTTGCCCATGTCGGTGCTGCCGGACACGACGGACATCGGGTCGGGAGCGTGGACGACGCGGCCGATCTCCCCGGCGTTCGCGCAGTACAGGTCGAGCAGCGGCGTGTTGTCGATCATGTCGTAGAACGGCGGGTCGTTCCATCGGTGCGTCATCGTGCACCCGGTGGCGGAGGCGCCGGCCTCGAGACACGCGAGGACGCGCTCCTTGAGCGGCTCGAGCGAGTCCATGGTGGTGCTGCGCACGTACCACTCGGCGGCGGCGCGGGCGGGAACGATGTTGGGCTTGTCGCCGGCATCGGTGAAGACGCCGTGGATCCGCTCGTCCGGTCGGATGTGTTGGCGGAGCGCGGCGACGTTGGTGTAGCCGAGC
>BQJV01000521.1 GCA_021604885.1 Acidimicrobiales bacterium | reverse complement strand
GGTCGCGGAGATCGTCGAGCGTGAGATCGTTCGCGACGAGGACATCCTCGAGGCGGGCGTCGTCGGGCACGTCGATGCCGAGTTCGGCGAGGACGGCACGGGTGGCGTCGCGGAACGCGTCCCGCCGCTGCCTCGTGGTCTCCACGAACGCGCCGGTCGCCGCGAGGACCTCGCCGCCGTCGCCATCGTCGTACAGCGCGTCGAGCTCGTCGACCTGCGCGACGGCGACCACGCCCCCGTCCACCATCGCGCGCAACCGGTCTGCCACACCGGCGGCGACCTCCGCCGCGACCAAGTCGACTCGTTCCGCGCCCACGCCCAGCGATGTGAGCATGTCGGCAACGAGGCCCGAGACCTGCGCTTCGCTGACACGGTCGTCCGGGCCCGCCGTCGGCTCCTCCGCACCGGCGAGCGCCGCAGGACCGGTCGCCGCGATCAGCGCCGCGACGATGACGAGGAGCGAACGGGGGCGACGACGCGTGGATCCCGGGAGATGCATGACGTCTCCTGTCGGACCCGACCGCCACGGGCATGAGCACGGCGCACGGTTTCGCGGCCGCGCCCCGGGTGCTAGACCCGACGCATGGAGATCACCGAAGCACTCGCCTGGGCGACAGGACGACGCAACGGCGTGCTCATCACGCTTCGTCGGGACGGCCGGGCCCAGTCGTCGGACATCGCCTACGCGGTCATCGGCGACACGCTCAAGATCAGCGTCACCCACGACCGGGCCAAGACCCGCAACATCGCCCGAGACGGCCGGGTGATCCTGCACATCACGAACCCCGCTGCCTACTCGTACGTCTCCATCGATGCGACGGCCGAACTGTCGGACGTGGCCACGGCACCCGACGACGGTGCCGTCGACGAGCTGATCGAGGTCTACCGAGCGGTCGCCGGCGAGCATGACGACTGGGACGAGTACCGCCGGGCAATGGTCGCCGACGGCCGCTGCGTGATCCGGCTCACGCCGAACTCCGTCACCGGCATGATCAACGGCTGACATGGAGCGCAACTTCTTCGAGCACGTGCTCGACGCGTTCGAGGGATTCGTCGACGACGCACTCGGCGAGCCGCAAGCCACATCGCACCGGCGGGGACTGAAGGTGTGGTTCGGGCAGGCCGATGGACGCGCCGCTCGCGAGCACTACGAGGCACAACTCATCCGCGTGGACGGCGAGGCCGCCCTCGAGATCGGCTACCACGCCGAGTACCCGAAGGAAGCCGAGAACCAGGCCGCCCTCGACCGGCTCGCCGGCAAGGGCAAGGCACGTTGGCGCAAGGCGCTCGGCGACGATGCCGAGGCCGGACCCTTCCTCGGCATGGACGGGTGGCGCCGAATCTCGGAGGTGTGGGAACCACCGGATCCCGAGGACCCTGAGGCCCCGATCGAGATCGCGGCGCGGCTCGCCGACTATGTCGACGCGATCGAACCCGTGCGGCGTGCGACACTGACGACGTGACCGACCCTGCTCGCGGCGTTTTCTGCAACCGCACCCTCAACCTCCGCGGCGTGCGGGCCATCGGCTACGACATGGACTACACGCTCATCCACTACTTCGTGGACGAATGGGAGCGCGCCGCGTTCGAACACGCCCGCGGCGTTCTCGCCGATCAGGGTTGGCCGGTCGACGATCTCACGTTCGATCCCGACGCGTTCACGCTCGGGCTCACGTTCGACCTCGACCTCGGCAACCTCGTCAAGGCCACCCGGTTCGGGTACACGGTGCGCGCCCAGCACGGTGATGCCCATCTCGGCTTCCGCGAGCTCCGCGACACCTACTACGGCACGGTCGTCGAGCTGAGTGACGACCGGTTCGAGTTCATGAACACGCTGTTCGAGTTGAGCCGCGCCTCGCTCTGGTGCCAGCTCGTGGCCCGCCACGACGTGAAGCCGCTGCCGGGGATCACCTCCTACGCGTCCCTGTACCGCGCCATCGACCACGCCCTCGGCACCGTGCACCGCGACGGGTCGCTAAAGGCGGCGATCATCGCCGACCCCGAGCGTTTCGTCGACCCCGACCCCGAGCTGGTCCCCACGCTGCAGGAGCAGCGGCTCGCGGGAAAGCAATTACTGCTGATCACGAACTCCGAGTGGTCCTACACCCAGCACATGATGAACTGGGCCGTCGACCGATTCATGCCGGAGGGCGAGACCTGGCGCGACCTCTTCGACATCGTCATCGTCGCTGCCGCGAAGCCCCGGTTCTTCTCCGAGCCGGGCCCCATCTTCCGCGTGGTCGACGAAGCGCGCGGACTGCTCGAACCCCATCTGGGTCCGCTGGTGCCCGGCGAGGTGTACCACGGCGGCAACGCCCGCATGGTCGAGGACAGCCTCGAGCACGACCCGGCCCAGTTCCTCTATGTCGGCGACCATCTGTTCGGCGACGTCCATGTCACCAAGGACGTGCTGCGCTGGCGCACCGCGCTAATCGCGCGCGAGCTGGAGGCGGAGGTGGCGGCAGCTGCCGCGTTCGCCGACGACAGCACCCAGCTCCGCGAGATGATGGACGTCAAGATCGCCCGGGAGCGAGCCCACTCAGCGTTGCGCATGGCCCGCCGTCACAAGGTCGTGCAGGGCGAGGACCACAGCGAGCTGGATGCCGAGGTCGAGTCCGCCGCGGCCGCCGTCACCGAGATTGACGGACGGATCGCTCCCCTGGCCCGGGCCGCCACCGAGCAGGGCAACGTCACCTGGGGTCCGCTGATGCGGGCCGGCGTCGACAAGAGTCTCTTCGCCCGCCAGGTCGAGAAATACGCCGACGTCTACACGAGCCGGGTCAGCAATTTCCGCGCCGAGACCCCCTACGGCTACATCCGAGCGGCCCGCGGCTCACTCCCCCACGACGCAGCGACCGACTGACCGGCTTCGGCCGCGTGGCTCACGTCACATCCGCCGGTCACCGGGTTCG
>BQJV01000520.1 GCA_021604885.1 Acidimicrobiales bacterium | reverse complement strand
AACAGGTCGACCAGGGCCTCGGGTCCGATCTCGTTCTCGCCGGCGACGACGTCCATCGGCACGGCGTTGCGGACCGCGGCCATGCCCGCATGGTCGTCGAACGCGACCGGTTCCTCGAACCACGTCACGCCGAGCTCGGCGAGCGCGTGGCCCCGCCGGATCGCCTCGTCGGGGGCAAACGCCTGGGCCGCGTCGACGAGCACCGTGCCGTCGGGCCCGAGCGCCTCGGCGACGGCGGCGACGCGGGTGAGGTCCGTCGCGAGGTCGTGGCCGACGCGGACCTTCACTACCTGGATCCCTGCCGCGCGGCACCGCCGGGCTTCGGCCGCGAGACCCTCGATCGACTCCGTGAGCCAGAACCCGGCCGAGGCGTAGCAGTCGACGTGGGTCCGCGTCCGGCCCCACACGGCGGCCAGTGGCGCTTCCGCGGTTCTCCCCTGGGCATCCCACGCGGCGACGTCCAGCGCCGCCGCGGCGAGCACGTCATCGCGCTCGGCCGTGGGTGCCGCCCCGTCCGCCTGCGCCGTCACCCGGTCTCGCAGCGACGCCGCATGGTCCCGGTCGATCGAGTAGCAGAAGCCGGTTCCCTCCGTTCCGTCGTCGGTGCGGGCGGTGACCAGCACGCACGTGAGGGACTCGATCCGGTGGTGCGGCGTCTCGATCGGGCTGGGGAGGGGCAGGGCGACGAGCGCCGCGTCGACGATCCCGCGTGGTCCAGCGGTCACGAAGCCCTCAGCTCCAGTCGCTCAGCCGTACGCAGGGGTTGACCAGGGTGCCGATGCCCTCGATCTCGGTCGTGATCACCTGTCCGTCGGTGAGCAGCTTGCCCTGGGTGAACCCGATGCCCTCGGGGGTGCCGGTCCAGATGAGGTCGCCGACCTGCAGCGTCATGATGCGGGACAGGAACGAGACGAGGAACGGGACGTCGAAGATGAGGCTCGACGTGCGTCCGTTCTGACGCTCCTCACCGTCGACGAGTGTCGTGAGCCCGAGATCGTTCGGGTCGTCGAACTGGTCGCACGAGACGACCCACGGCCCGAGCGGGCCGAACGTGTCGAACGACTTCCCGAGCGCGAAATGGGCGGGCTTCGCCATGAACTGGGCGGGCCGGTCCGATATGTCCTGGCCGATCGTGAAGCCGGCGATGTGGTCATAGGCATCGGCCGCCGCGATGTCCTTGCCCTCGGTGCCGATGACGACGACGAGCTCGCCTTCGTAGTCGACCATGTCGCCGCGCATCTCGACGGTCGCGGTCGGGCCGACGATGCACGACGGGAACTTGGTGAACACCATGGGGTTCTCCGGCAGCTCCATATCCGCTTCCGCGGCGTGGTCCTTGTAGTTCAGACCGATTGCGATGGAGTTGCACGGCCGAGGGATCGGCGCGCCGAGCGTGACATCGGCGAGGGCACCGGTCGGCGTGGTCGTGTCGAGTGCCGCCGCGAGTTCGTGCAACAGGCCGCCCGCCCCGATCGCCTGCATCGGATCGCTCGGGACGGCGCCGCCCGAGAGCGATTCGACGTCGTGGTAGTGGTCGCCGGCGACGAGAACGGCGCGATCATCGACGGTGGCGAGGCGGTATCCCATGGTCTCTCCCTGATCAGGTACTTGACGAAACCATATCACTTGATAATAGTCGGTCGCATGCCTCTTCATCGGATCACGACACTCGACGTCGGTGTCACCAGGATGGACGAAACCCGGGAGTGGTACCGCGCCTTCGGGCTGACGGAGCACGCGCCGGGTGCGCTCGCCACCCGTGACGGCGGCGTGCAGCTCCGACTCGAGGACGCTCCCTACCGGGGGATCCGCCGCATCGGCCTCGGGGTCGACGACCCGGACGACCTCGCCCGGCTCGCCGCCGCCCTGAAGGCCGCCGACGAGGGAATGGAGATCGAACACGGCGAGACCCTCCGGTTTCGTGATCCGGTCGACCGGCTTCCCTACGAGATCTCCGTGGCGCCGCGCTACGACGCGGCGTCGGTGGACGTGCCCGCGGTCAATCGTCCGAGTGCCGTGGAACGGCGTGACGTGCCCGCCGACGCGGTGTTGCGCGGCAGCCCGGTCCAGCCGTCGAACCTCACCCACTTCGTGCGGGGGACCAGGGATCCCGTCGAGTCGATCCGATTCCACACCGAGGTGCTCGGATTCGAGCTGAGCGACGCACTCGGCGACTTCGGCGGGTTCATGCGCTGCAGCGACGTGCACCACAACATGGCGGTGCAGAAGGCGCCGGCGGCGTTCCTCCACCACATCAGCTTCGAGTGTGACGACGTGGACGAGGTCGGTCGCGGCGCCGCCCACATGCTGGAACTCGACGGGGACAGCCACGTGTGGGGGCTCGGTCGCCACGCAATCGGCTCCAACTACTTCTGGTATCTCCGCGATCCGTCCGGCAACTTCGCCGAATACTCGTCCGACATCGACCGGATCTCCAGCCAGGACGGATACCACCCGAAGGACTGGAACGACGGGGAGAGCCTCTCCAGCTGGGGACCGCCCGTCCCCATATCGTTCCTCGCGCCGCCCGACATCGAAGAGGTGTTCGCGGCCATGGCCGAGGGATAGGGCAATGGCGGACGGGCCCTCCTGCGATGTCGCCGTGATCGGGTGCGGGCCGGTCGGCGCGGCGCTGGCGATCGCACTGCGGGCGCAGGGGCTCTCGGTGATCGTGGTCGAGAAGGAGCCCGACATCTACCACCTGCCCCGGGCGATCGGTCTGGACGAGGAGCTCTTCCGGGCGCTTCAGAACCACGGTCTGCGTGAGGCGGTCGAGGCGATCACGACGGCGCTTCCCGGCGCCGAGTTCGTGGATGTCGAGGGCAACCGCATCGTCGGCTTCGACCTGCCGGAGGGCACCGTCGGTCGGCTCGGCCACCCGCCGATGGCGATGTACTACCAGCCCAATCTCGAT
>BQJV01000519.1 GCA_021604885.1 Acidimicrobiales bacterium | reverse complement strand
CGATCGTGGAGCCGTTGACGAGCGGCATGAAGCTGAACGCCCACTGGGCGGAGTGATACGCGGGGCCGCACAGCAGGGTCGTGCCGTCGGACGGCACGAAGTCGTTCATCCCGGCGCAGATCAGCTGGAAGATCTCCGACGGGATCCCCTGCCCGCCCGACAGCATTCCCCGCACGCCCTTGGGGCGCCCGGTGGTGCCGGACGTGTAGAACATCGGGCCGCCGAGGAGCTGCTCCTCCAGCGGCGCGTCATCGCCGGACGCGACCAGATCCTCGTAGGCGTCCAGATCGCCGGACCCCACGACCGCCGAGAACTCGACCGTGGCGGCCCGCTGGTCGGCGAGCGCAGCGGTGGCGACGTCGATGAAGCGGTCGCCGACCAGCAGCGCCTTGGCGCCGGCATCGTCCAGGACATAGGCGAGCTCGTCGGCGACCCAGTGCCAGTTCACCGGCACGACGGTGAACCCCGTGTGCGCCGCGGCGAGCAGGATCTCGTAGATCTCGCGACGATTGCCCATCATCACCGCGATGGTGTCGCCGGAGCCGACCCCGCGATCCGCCATCGCCCGGGAGAGCCGGGTGACCCGGGTGCGCAGCTCGGCCCACGTGGTGGTGCCGTTTTCGTCGACGAGCGCGGCCCGATCCGGGTGCGCGGCGACATGGTTGTCGAGCAGGACAGCCATCAGCTGCGGGGAATCCAGTTGCCGTGCGCGCCGTAGGGCACGCGCTGGGGAGAGAACACCCGCGCAACCGGCGGTCCCGAGAAGTCCTGCGCGTCGATGATGCGGAACTCGCTGACATCGGTCTCGACGTCGTGGCCGAACAGCACGACCCAACCGTCGTCCTCGGCGCCGCCCTCACCGCGCGGAATGAAGACCGGCTCGCCGCCGTTGACGTTGCCGAGATCGTGGACCTCGGGGATGCCGGTCTGGAGGTCGTACTTGTAGATCTCCTGCCCCATGGAGGGGTTCTCCGGGGTGTGGCCGAGCTGCTGGGCGTAGCCGAAGCGGGTCTGCAGACCTACGAGGCGATCGTTCACGCGGGGGAAGTCCGCCTTGTGGTCGTCGAGGTGCTCCTCCTTGACCGTGCCGGCGGTGAGGTCGATCGTCCAGCGCCACAGCTCGGCCTTGCCCGAGATGTCGTCGAAGCCGCCGTCCATGAAGCTGTCGAGACGGCACACGACGAGGACGATCGTGTCGCCCTCCTCCCACGAGTTCACCGGATGCAGCACATAGCCCGGCTCGATGTCGAACCAGCGCACGTCGGCATCGCCACCGGTACGGGGCATCACCCCGAGGCGGGACCCGTTGTCCGGCGTCCAGCCGAACGGGGCCTCGCCCGCCATCGCCTTGTCGAGGCTGAAGCACACCGGGAGGTCCATCCACACCACGTTGTTCTCGGTGATGTTGAAGTCGTGCATCATCACCCCGGTCGGCAGCGTGATCGGCTCCGACTGCACCAGATTGCCCGCAGGGTCGAAGCGGTAGTAGCGCAGGAACTCGGGGCCGACGACGCTGTAGCCGAAGGCCAGCATCTCGCCCGTCACGGGGCAGAGCTTCGGGTGGGCCGTGAACGGGCCGACGATCTGGCCGTCGAAGTTCTCCATGCCGATCGTGTTGAGGTCGTGGTCCATCTCGTAGGGGGCGAACCCCTCGTTCAGCGCAAAGAGCCGACCGGCGTGGGGAACGATGTTCGTGTTGGCCGGCGAGTTGGCCGGATCCATCGAGAAGCCGTCCTTGTCACCCTCGAGCACCGGCGTACGCACGTAGCGATTGGTGATCGACGCGCGACCGTCACGCAGGTCGACCGCGTGGATCATCCCGTCGCCAAAGAACCAGTGATCGCTCCACCCGCTGATCGGATTGAACCCGTTGCGCATGTAGGTGCCGTCGATCCCGGCCGGAATCTCGCCCTCCACCTCGAGGTTGTCGAGCGTCAACTCCTCTTTGATGGGGCCGTAGTTGCCCTGGAGGTGCCACGGCAGCTCCGTCGGCGTCGTCGTGGTCGGGTCGGCTTCGGTGGTGCTCATCGTTCCCCTCGCGTTGCTGATGGCAAACCTAGCCCAGCCGGTTAACACTGTTAAGTCCCGAACGGCTAACGTCGTTCACCACTTCGGAGTCATGAGGGAGATTTCCGTGCGTCGTCGCTTGTTCGCCGTCCTGACCGTTGCCGTCCTGTTCGCTGCCGCGTGCAGCGAGGACCCCGACGTCAACAGCACGGGAGACGACGGGGGCACCGATTCCGCCGACGACGGCACGGGAGACGACGGAACCGCCGACGGCGGAACCGACAGCTCCGGGGACGACAGCACGGACAGCACGGACGGCACCGATGACGGTGGTGCCGACGAGCCGCAGGGCGACGGCACGTCGATCGTCGAGCGACTCGCGGGTCGCGACTGGTTCCTCGGCACGGTTCCCGATCTGCCGGTGCAAGCCGACTCCTCGCTCGAGCCGATCAAGATCGGCATGATCAACCAGGAGAACTCGCCGGCCGGGTCGTTCCCCGAGCTTCGGTTCGCGGCGGAGGCGGCGATCAACTGGATCAACGCCGAACTCGGCGGCGTCGATGGTCGCCCACTCGAGCTGTATCCGTGCATCACGGAGTTCAGCCCCGAGAGCTCACAGGCCTGCGCCCAGGAGCTCGTGCTCGAGGAAGTCGTCGCCCTCGTCGGCGGCCTCGACGTGCTCGCCCACGGCGCGCTGCCCGTACTCGAGGAGAACGGCCTGCCCATCGTCGGGGGTATCCCCGCCGGGCTGGCCGAGCAGCGCTCCCCGTCGTCGTTCGCGTTCTCCGGCGGCACCGCCGGCGGCATGGCGGCGTTCATGAAGCATGCGGCCGATCAGGGCTACGAGAAGGCCTTCATCGCGTACGGCGACTTCGGGTCGTTCCAGATCGCGAGCGAGGAGTACGGCGCGCGGGT
>BQJV01000518.1 GCA_021604885.1 Acidimicrobiales bacterium | reverse complement strand
CGATCGGTGAAGCAGCCGGTCAGGGCGCCGACCTGGTGGTGTTCCCGGAGCTCGCGCTGAACACGTGGGGATACTGCGAAGGCTGCGCTTCCGCCCACGCGCCGTGCGACTGGCACCTCGGGCAGGCGGAAGCGGCCGACGGTCCGTCCGCCACGAAGATCGCCGCGGAGGCTGCGCAGCACACGATCCACGTGATCTACGGATTCGAGGAGACCGGCGACCGCGCCGGCACGATCCACAACAGCGCGAACCTCATCGCCCCCGACGGCACGATCCAGACCTACCGGAAGCTCCACCTCGGCATTCCGCTCGAAACGGACCGCTTCACCCCCGGCGACGAGCTCCCCGTGTTCGAGACCGACCTCGGACCGATCGCGATCTCGATCTGCTACGACTTCTACAACAATCCGGAGCTCGCCCGAGTCCAGTGCCTCAAGGGCGCCCGCCTCCTGGTGAATCCCACCGGGCGGTCCGATCTGCCGCAGGCGCGAGAGAACCTGACCCACGCGACGCTCGTGCGGGCGCAGGAGAACCTCGTCTACGCGGTGTCGTCCAACCGGGTCGGCAGTGACCACGGTGACTCGACGTGGGCCGGGGGAAGCGTGATCGGCGGGCCGGAGTTCCCCGGGTTCGCCGTGGCGCTCGCGACCGCCGGGGCCGCCGAGGAGGTCATCGTCGCGGACCTCGACTTCGACCATGTCGCCCAGTGGCACGGCTGGTTGCCGTGGACCGAATGGCGGCTCGGCGAGCAGCGTCCCATCACCGATCTCGTACGCCGCGAGTTCGCCGCCCTGCTCGACGGCGGGGAGTGACCCGCCGACTCCGCCGGGTCCCCCAGCTCGTCGTCGGTCTCGTCCTCTTCGGATTCGGCCTCGCGTTCACGGTGCAGGGCGGCTACGGACAGGGACCCTGGACGGTCTTCCACGACGGCCTCGCCGACCACACGCCGCTGAGCATCGGCACCGCAACAGTCGTCACCGGTGTGGCCCTGCTGGTGGCAACCCTGGCGCTGGGCGTGCGGATCGGGCTCGGCACGGTCGGCAACGTCGCCATCATCGGGCCGTCCACCGATCTCGCGATCTGGCTCATCGAGACACCCGATGCGACCGCGGCCCGGGTGGCGCTCACCATCGCCGGGCCGCTCGTCACCGCGGTCGGTTCCGGGCTCTACCTAGGAGTGCGACTCGGACCGGGGCCGCGCGACGGGCTCATGACCGGTCTCCACCAGCGGGGCATGTCGATTCGGCGGGCCCGCTTCCTGATCGAGGCGGCCGCATTCGCCGTCGGCGTCGTGCTCGGGGGCACGATCGGGTGGGGCACGGTCTGGTGGTTGCTGGCCATCGGCCCTGCCGTGCAATGGATGCTGCCACCCTTCGACCGCGGCGAGCTGGCGCGGTAGTTTCGGCGTCCTCCGAGGGGGTTTCATGGAAGTTCCGTTGACCATCGCTGACCATCTGCGCCGGGCGTCGCTCGTCTACGGCGACCGCGTGGGGATCATCGACGAGCCGGATCAACCGGCCCCGTCCCTCGGCGAGATCACCTATCGGCGATTCGAGGAGCTGGCGACCGGGCTGGCCGCGGGACTCGACGATCTCGGGCTTCCCCACGGGGCTCGCGTCGGCATCGTCTCGCAGAACGCCGCCCGTCTGCTCGTGCACCTGTTCGGCACCAGCGCGTTCGGTCGGGTCGCGGTGCCGATCAACTTCCGCCTCAGTCGCGACGAAGTCGACTACATCGTCCAGCACTGTGGGGCGGAGGCGCTGATCATCGACCCCGAGCTCGAGTCGTCGCTCGGCGACATCGAGGTCAAGCATCGCTTCATCGCCGGGGAGGAGAGCGATTCGCTCTACAAGCTCGGCACCGAACCGCGACCGTGGGAACCGTCGGAGGGCGCCACGGCAACGATCAACTACACGAGTGGCACCACGGCACGGCCCAAGGGCGTCGAGATGACGCACCGCAACCTCTGGATCAACGCCGCCACGTTCGGCTGGCACACCGGCGTCAGCGACCGCGACGTCTATCTCCACACACTGCCCATGTTCCACTGCAACGGGTGGGGCATGCCCTACGCCATGACCGGCATGGGCGCCCAGCACATCGTCCTGCGCAAGGTGGACGGGCCGGAGATCCTCCGCCGGGTCGAACAGCACGGCGTGACCATCATGTGCGGCGCGCCCGCCGTGGTCGCCGCCGTCCTCGACGCCGCCGCCGACTGGGACGGGCCGATCCCGGGCGCGGGCCGGGTCCGCATCATCGTCGCCGGCGCGCCGCCGCCGACCCGCACGATCGAGCGGGTGGAGACCGAGCTCGGGTGGGAGTTCATCCAGATCTACGGCCTCACCGAGACCGCGCCCCTGCTCACGATCAACCGCACCCGCGCCGAGTGGGACGACCTGTCGCCCGGCGAGCGGGCCACCAAGCTGTCACGCCAGGGCAACCCGGCGATCGGTGTCACGATGGCCACGGACTCGACCGGCGAGGTGCTGGCCCGCGGCAACGTGATCCTCAAGAGCTACTGGGACAACCCCGAGGCCAGCGCGGCCGCACTCGCCGACGACTGGTTTCACACGGGCGACGGCGGGTTCATCGACGACGAGCACTTCGTCAACCTCCAGGATCGCAAGAAGGACGTGATCATCTCCGGCGGCGAGAACGTCTCGTCGATCGAGGTCGAGGACTGCGTCTTCTCGCACGAGGCGATCGCGGAGGTCGCCGTGATCGGTGTGCCGGACGAGAAGTGGGGTGAGACCGTCAAGGCACTCGTGGTGCTGGCACCGGGCGCGACCGCGAGCGAACGCGACATCATCGACCATTGCCGCGAGCGCATCGCCCACTACAAGTGCCCGACCTCCGTCGAGTTCCGCGACGACCTCGCCCGCACCGCCACCGGCAAGCTCCAGAAGTTCAAGCTGCGGGCCCCCTACTGGGA
>BQJV01000517.1 GCA_021604885.1 Acidimicrobiales bacterium | reverse complement strand
GTCGACCGCATGGCCGCCTCGCGGGCGATCGTCGACGGCCTTGCCGGCGGCGCCGCGAAGTACGGCATCTCCACCGGGTTCGGTGCGCTCGCCACGGTCGCGATCCCGCCGGAACGGCGTCGCGACCTCCAATTCGCCCTCGTGCGCTCCCACGCTGCGGGGATGGGCGACCCGGTGGAGGACGAGGTCGTGCGGGCGATGGTGTTCCTCCGAGCGCGCACCCTGGCGTTGGGTCACAGTGGCACCCGGCCCCGCCTCGCCGAGGCGATGGTCGACATCCTCAACGCCGGGATCACGCCGATCGTTCCCGAGTACGGATCGCTCGGCGCCAGCGGCGACCTCGCACCGCTCGCCCACGCGGCGATGACCCTCATCGGCGAGGGCACGGCGTCGCGTGGTGGCGAGACGGTCACGGCCGCCGAGGCGCTGGCCGACGCCGGGCTCGAACCGATCGACCTGGCCGAGAAGGAGGGACTCGCCCTCACCAACGGCACCGACGGGATCCTCGGCCAGCTCTGCCTGGCCATCCACGACATCACCGCCCTGCTGGACCAGGCCGACATGGTGGCGGCGATGACCGTCGAGGGATTGCTCGCGACCGACGCCCCCTTCGCCGCCGACCTCCAGGACCTGCGCCCCCATCCCGGCCAACGCACGTCGGCCACCAACCTTCGGCGGATGCTCGCCGACTCCCCGATCATCGCCAGCCACGCCGGCCCGTCCGACACCCGCGTCCAGGACGCCTACTCGATCCGCTGCACGCCGTCGGTCCACGGCGCCGCTCGCGACACGCTCGAGCACGGCCGCGCGGTGTCCGAGCGCGAACTCGCGTCAGCGATCGACAATCCGATGGTCCTGCCCGACGGCCGGGTCGAGTCGTGCGGCAACTTCCACGGCGCCCCCCTCGGGTTCGCGGCGGACTTCCTCGCCATCGCGGTGGCCGAGGTCGGCGCCATCGCCGAGCGGCGCATCGACCGGATGATGGACCAGGGCCGAAACCACGGGCTCGCACCGTTCCTCGCCGAGGAGGTCGGGGTCGACAGCGGGATCATGATCGGGCACTACACCGCCGCAGGGCTCGCGTCGGAGAACAAGCGCCTGGCCGCTCCCGCGTCGGTCGACTCGCTGCCCACGTCGGCGATGCAGGAGGACCATGTGTCGATGGCGTGGCACGCGACGCGCAAGCTCCGCCGCGTGGTCGACAACACCCGGCGCATCCTTGCCGTCGAGTGGGTGTCCGCGGCCCGTGCCATCGAGCTGCGGGCCCCGCTGCAGCCGGCTCCGGCCACCGGCGCGCTGGTCGAACTGCTCCGCACCCGGGTCCCCGGCGCCGGCCCCGACCGCTTCCTCTCCCCCGAACTCGCCGCCGCCGAAGCCCTCCTCCGCGACGCTGCGCCCCAGGCGGCCCTCCCACACCCGTAGCTCCACCACCCCTGTGGATGGGGCAAGCTCTCGGCATGACCGAACTGCTGTTTCTCGCCGACGCCTACCTCCGGACGTTCGACGCCACCGTGACCGCCGTCGACGAGGAGGCCGGTCGGGTCACCCTCGACCGCACCGGGTTCTACGCGACCGGGGGCGGCCAGCCGCACGACACGGGCACGCTCAACGGCGCCGCGGTCACGAGTGTGCGGAAGGAAGGCGCCGAGGTCTGGCACAGCCTCGACGGCGACCTGCCCGCGGTCGGCGCCGCGGTCACCGGCGAGATCGACTGGGACCGGCGTCACCAGCTGATGCGCACCCACACGGCGATGCACATCCTCTGTGGCGTGATCTGGAACGAGTACGGCAAGGCCGTCACCGGTGGGAACATGGAGCCACTCAGCGGCCGGATGGACTTCGAGTTCGACCCGCTGCCGGACGGTTTCGCCGAGACGATCGAGGCGGCCGTGAACGCCGAGATCGCGGCCGACCGTCCGATCGAGGTGACGTTCCTCGACCGTCCCGTCGCCCTCGCCGATCCGGACCTGATTCGCACGAAGGTGAACCTCATCCCCGAGTTCGTCACCGAGATCCGCGTCGTCGACATCGTCGGCCTCGACAAGCAGGCCGACGGCGGCACCCACGTCGCCTCGACCGGCGAAGTCGGCGCGTTCCGCGTCACGAAGACCGAGTCGAAGGGCAAGGGCAACAAGCGGGTTCGCATCGAGATCACGGACTGACCGATGACAGAGCCCCGGGCCGACGCGTAGCGTTCGGCCATGTGTGGGAATCATCGTCCGGACGGCTCGCCCGTCGATCATCACCACCACGACCTGCCGGTCTTCCTCCCGCAGGTGCGCGGTCCCCGACAGTGGCGCCGTCGGGCGTTCCTGGGCGAGGTGGGCAAGGGCACGGTGGCGTTCGCCGTGTTCGCCCCCGCGTTCATCGCCGCGTGCAGTGACGACGGCGGGACGACCGCGCCCGGCACGACATCCACGACCGCCACCACGACCACGACGACGGCACCGCCCACGGGCAACGACACCACGCCGACGAGCGAGGGCATCCCGGCGCCACCGTCGTTGGAGTGGGCCCGCACGGACCTTGGGTTCGTGTCCGCCTACGTCCTTGCCCGGGGCACGGAGGCGGCGATCGTCGACACCGGCACGCCGGGCAGCGCGGCCGACATCGGCGAGACGCTCGCCGGCATCGGCCTCGGCTACGGGGACGTACGCCACGTCTTCCTCACCCATCTTCACGGCGACCACATCGGGTCCATCAGCGAGGTCATGGAGATGGCCGACGGCGCCACTGCCCACGCGGGCGAGGCCGACATCGCGGCGATGGGCTACGACCCGATCAACGTGGCCGCGGACGGCCGAGATCTTCGGCCTCGAGGTGATCGCCACCCCCGGCCACACGGCGGGCCACATCTCGGTGATCGACCACGAAGCCGGGCTCCTCGTCGCCGGTGACGCCCTCAACACGGCCGGCGGCGGCGTCCAGGGCCCGA
>BQJV01000516.1 GCA_021604885.1 Acidimicrobiales bacterium | reverse complement strand
GCTGATCGCACTCTTCCTCCTGCCGGCGATCCCGATGGGGTTCGTGCTGGCGACCGAGGCCGCTCGGCGCGATCGCTGATCAGGCGAGCGTGCCGCCGTCCACCCGGAGCACCTCGCCGTTGATGTGCGCCGCTTCGGGCGCAGCGAGGAAGCAGATCGCCGACGCGACCGTCTCCGGCCCGCGGAACTCGTCGAGCGGCGAGATCCGATCGAACAGTGAGAAGTCGACGTCGTCGGGCAGTTCGAGTCCGCCGACCATCGGTGTGGTGATCCCACCGGGCGCCACGGCGTTCACCCGAACCCCACGGCGTGCGTACTCCATCGCCAGCGTGCGGGTCATGGCGAGCACGCCGCCCTTGCTCGCGCTGTATGCCGTCATCCACGGATGCCCGGACAGTGCGGACGTCGAGGACGCCATCACGATCGACCCCTTCGACTCCACCAGGGCGGGGAGCGCTCGGCGGGTCGTGTAGAAGACGCCGGTCAGGTTGATGGCGATGATGCGTTCCCACTGCTCGTCGGGCACCTGATCGGAGTGGGCTGCGGCCAACACGCCGGCGATGTTGCACAGCACGTCGACGCGTCCGTGGATCTCGAGTGCGGCATCGATGGGCGCCTCGGCCCCGGCTCGTTGGGAGACGTCCGACAGCACGGCGTCGGCCCGGCCGCCCGCGGCGCGGATCTCGTCGACGACCCCGTGCACGCCATCGCTGATGTCCGCCGCGATCACCGCCGCGCCCTCGGTGCCGAGTCGGATCGCCGTCGCCCGTCCGATGCCGGATGCCGCGCCGGTGACCACCGCGATCCTGCCGTCGAATCGGCCGGGATGCGCCGGGATGTCGTCGTTCTCGTCCACGGTGTCCATGCGGAGCAATCTGACAGATTCGTGCTTCGACCGGCGAACCCACGGCGCCTCAATGGGTCGCCAGGACCGTTTCGGGCCGTATGGGCATGGGTCGAACGAATCGAAGTCGGCGAGGTTGTCAGTTCAGTGGTCGACGCCGCCGATGGAAATGACGTGCGCAACGAGCGGCGGCATCGCCATGCATCGTGGGCCGCGCGGGTTCGTGCGGCACTGACGAGAACGATCGTCCTCCCGGCCGCGGTCGGGTACCTGGTGACCGGCGTCGCGGCCGTGGTCACCGAAGAGCGAGTCGTCCTCCATGTCGGCATCGCGGTGACCGTCGCGATGGTGTTCACGTTCTCCGTGCAGCGCTACTTCTCCGCGACGAGCGATGCCCGTCTGCGGGAGATGGAGCACCGGGCGTCGCACGACGAACTGACCGGCCTGCTCGCCCGGGACGAGCTGCGGGCGCGGCTCGAGATCGCGCTGCGAAGCGCCTATCGCCACGACCGCGTGGTCGGTGTCCTCTTCCTCGACCTCGACGGCTTCAAGGCCATCAACGACTCGATGGGACACGAGGCCGGCGACGCCCTGTTGCGGGGCTTCGGTGAGCGTCTCCGACAATCGGTCCGTGGCGAGGATCTGGTCGGACGCTGGGGCGGCGACGAGTTCGTCGTCGTCACCCTGGGCCTCGAACGCGAGTCGGCGGTCCGCGAGGTCGCCGAGAACGTGCTGCGTGCGTTCGAGGAGCCGATCGGTCTCGACGACGGTGGCATCCTCATGACGCCGAGCATCGGCGTGGCGGTCGGGTCCCGGGTCAACCCGGCATCACCCGACGATCTGCTCAGCAACGCGGATCAGGCCATGTACCGCGCCAAGAAGCTCAAGCTCGGCGTCGGCATCTACGACGAAGGCCAGCGCCGTGAGGGGCTCGACCGCCGCGAGGTCCAGCAGGCGCTCGTCCCGGCGCTCGCCGACGGCCAGTTCCAGGTGTACTACCAGTCGATCGTGGCGAGCTCGACCGACGAGGTCGTCGGTCTCGAGGGACTCGTCCGCTGGCAGCATCCGGTTCACGGCGTGCTCGGACCCGATCGCTTCCTCGCCGTTGCAGAGGAAGCCGGGCTGCTCGCACGGCTCGGCGAGGTCGTGATGCGGGAGGCCGTCGCGCAGACGTCCGTGTGGAACCACCTCTACGGCCCCGGGCGGACCACCCGCGTCGGTGTCAACCTCGCGGAACGCCAGCTGGTCGACCCCGCCTTCGTCGACCGTGTCGCGGAGATCCTGACCTGGGCGGGGGTGGACGCCGCCCAACTCGACCTCGAGGTCGGGGAGGAGCTGCTCCTGCGCCGCGTGGACGACGCCAACCGCACGCTCCACCGTCTGTCCGAGCTCGGGTGCCGGATTGTGATCGACGACTTCGGCACGTCGCAGGGCGCCTTCAGTCGGATCCGCGACCTCGATCTGGTGCGCGCCGTGAAAGTCGACCGTTCGATCGTGTCCGGCCTGCTCCGGGACAACGTGTCCCGTGCGGTCGTGGAAGCGACCGTCTCGATGGCCCGGGCGCTCGACATCGACGTCATCGCCGAGGGCGTGGAGACGCCGGATCAGCGGCACGCGATCGAGGAACTCGGCATCGACCTGATGCAGGGCTTCCTCTTCCACCAGCCGCTGCCCGCGTCGGACTTCGAGCAGATGACGGCGGAAGCGCTCAACGAGGCGCGACCGTCACATCGCTGACGGCAGCCAGTCGACCGTCGGCGAGGTCCTCGATCCGAACGTGGACGAAGGGCACCGGATCGTCTCGCACCACCTCGGCCGTGACGCCGACGGGCCCGTCACCGATCTGCTCGAGATAGTGGATCTGAAGATCGATCGCGGCACCGCCGCCGCAAGCCGACACGGCTGCCGCTTCGGCGGCGAGGGTGAGGACGCCGCCGTTCACGGTGCCGAAGCTGTTGTGGACGTACGGCGCCTTGTCGAAGCGCAGCTGGCCCGGCCCGACCGGCGTGAAACCGCACAGCTCGTCGATCGGCTCGTCGATCGGTCGTCCGCCCTCGATCGCGTGCCGGACCGTTTCGTTGCCCACCGCCTCCTCG
>BQJV01000515.1 GCA_021604885.1 Acidimicrobiales bacterium | reverse complement strand
CACCCGCCCTCGGGGACCCAGGCGGCATAGTTGGGGATGCTCACGCGTCCGCCATCCACCAGCCGGTAGCCGCCTCCGCTGCCGACCTCGCCGCCCCACGTGCGCGTCCCGATGAGCGGACCGAGACCCAGCCGCTGGAACGCGTCGGCGAACTCCTCGGCGTTCGATCCGCTGCCGTCGTTGCACAGCGCCACGCAGTGCCCGGTGAACGCCCACGACTGTCGCGACCACGATGCGCCATGGCGAGGCTGGAAGTACGAGTACTGCGGCGAGGACATCTGCAGGAGCAACATGGCGTGGATGTACCCGCCCCCGTTGAACCGTACGTCGAAGATCAATCCGTCCCGGTCGAGGTTCGGGTAGTAGCTCTTGGCGAACTCCCGGTATCCGCTGGTGGACATGCTGGGGATGTGGACGTAGCCGAGGTCCTCGCCCCCGTGCTCGCGCACGTACGCGCGGCGCTCCGCGACCCACTCGTAGTATCGCGCCCACCGCTCCGAGCGCATGGGCTCGACGAGCACCTCGCGCGCGTCCTCGAAGGACGGACGATCGTTGACGGTGAGCGTGATGCCGCGGCCCGCGGTGCCCACGAGGAGCGCCTGGAGGTCCTGGTCGAGCCGGACCGGGGTCCCGCTGACGGCGAGAATGTGGTCGCCGACGGACACATCCACGCCCGGGGTCAGGAGCGGCGAGCGGGCCTCGAGATCGAACCCGTCCCCGGCCAGGATGCGGGTGATGCGATACGCTGGTACGTCGCCGGACACCGGCTCCACGTCGGCGCCGAGGTACCCCATGGGCACGGAGGGCGCGCGCACCTGATCGCCGCCGGAGACGTAGGCGTGGCCGCAGTTCAGCTCCGCCACCATCTCCCGCTGCAGGAACGACAGGTCCCCGCGCACCGCGACCGCCTCGAGCAGCGGCTCGTACTTGGCGCGCACCGCGGGCCAGTCCACGCCGTGCATGCCGGGGTCGTAGAAGAAATCACGTCCGATGCGCCACGTCTCGTGAAACATCTGGCGCCATTCGGCGACGGGGTCGATGGTGAGGGTCCACCCGCCGGTGTCGACCTTGCCGTCGTCGGAGGGTACCGTCGACGACGTCGCGTCGAACACCGTGAAGCTCCGTCCGTCCCGGACGAGGAGCTTCGATCGATCGAAGGAGAGATCATAGGCGGTGATCCCCGATGCCAGCTCTTCGAGCTCCTCGTCCTCGATGTCGAAGGTGTGAAGGCGCACCGGACCATCGCCGTCTTCACGGTCTCGCGAGGCGAGGAGCAGCTTGTCGTCGAGGGCGGCGATCCACTCGTAGCGATCGGCCGCGATCGGAACCTCGATCACGCGGGAGGCAATGCCCTCGACGTCGATCGTCATCTCCGGCAATGACTTCTCGTCGTCGCCGTCTGCGTCCGCGTCGGCGTCGTCGCCGCCATCGGCGTCGTTCTCGCCGTCCGCGTCCGCTTCGTCCGACTCATCGCCGTCGGTCGTCTCGTCATCCTCGTCCGTGTCGTCATCGTCCTTCGCGTCCTCGCGATCGTTCTTCGCCAGGAACGGCGACGGCGTGTCGGCGGCCAGGGTGACCATCGAGACCTTCGTCGTCTGCTCACCGTAGGTGAAGTACCGGTTCACGGGCGAGTAGCGCGGGGAGAGCTCGCGGTCGGCGAGGAAGACGAGGTACGAGCCGTCGGGATCGAACGCCGGGCGGTAGCACGACATCAACGGATCGGTGACCTGGGTCCGCTCGCCGGTGGCGATCTCGTACAGGTGCACCGTCCAGTTCCAGTTCATTTCCTGCCGCGCGAACGCCACCCACTTCCCGTCGGGGCTGAAGCGGTAGTCCGAGATGTAGTGATCGTACGCGCTCATCCGGCTGGACTGATCCACGAGCGTCGTCGCGCCGGACGCGACGTCGACGAGCAAGATGCGCATCTCGCGGTCGCTGGTCAGAAGCCGCTCGGAATCCGGCGACCACACGATGGGACCGAGCGGGCCGGTGTGGTCCGCGGTGAGCGGCCGGGCCTCGCCACCCGAGGCCGGCACGAGCCATACCTGCTCCTCGCCGCTGACGTCGGATACGTACGCGATGTGCCTTCCGTCCGGCGCCCACGCGGGGTACTGGCAGCGGGCGGCCTCGTCCCGGGCCACCACGCGCACGTCGCCTTCCTCGGCGGGTGCGCTGAGGATCTGCCCGCGCGCCGACACCAGGATGCGCTTGCCGGTGGGGCCGAGCTCCGTCTGGAAGAGGTGATCGAGCGCGGACACGCGACGCGGGCGCGCGTGGATACGGTCGGACCGGATGTCGAGATCGAGGGCACGGGTGTCGCCGCTCGCGGGGTCGTGCAGGGCCAGACCGTTGCCGTACTCGAAGACGACGAGTCGGCCGTCGGTCTGTGGGTAGCGCACCTCGAAGTCGTCGTAGGTGGTGACGGCGCGGGAGGACCCGTCGCCCGGATCGAGCACGTGCAGGTTCGCCACCCCGCTTCGCTCCGACACGAAGTAGATGCGATCGCCGACCCACACCGGCTGGGTGTCGACGCCGAGGTCCTCGGTCAGCTTCCGGAAGGTGGGGATGCCGTCCGTCCCCGATGACGGCGTGGCGAGCCAGATGTCGTCGGCGAACCCGCCCCGGTACCGCTTCCAGTTCTGCCATTCACCGCTGAACGGGACGTAGGCGATGCGCCCGTCGTCGTGCAGCGTGGCAAACAGCCCGTACGGGACGGGAAGAAGCTCCGCGGGTCCGCCGGCGGTGGGGACCTGCCACAGGCGCGTGCGTCGAGTGGTGCCGCGCCGCGAGCGGAACACGATGTGCTCGCCGTCGGGGCTGAAGCCCAGCACGGTGGCGCCGTTTGGATCCCAGGTGAGCCGCTCTGGTACGCCACCGGTGACGTCCATGGAGTACACGTCGGTGCCGCCGTCGTACTGCGCGGTGAAGGCCAGCGTCGTTC
>BQJV01000514.1 GCA_021604885.1 Acidimicrobiales bacterium | reverse complement strand
ATGGCCGCCGACTGTTGGAGTAGGGGCACCGGCGCGAGATGGGCACCCGCCTGCTCGAGGAGGACGGCGATCTCGACGACACCGAGGCCTACGCCGCCGAGCGACTCCGACACGGCGATGGTCGTCCACCCCTGGGCGATCATCGACTCCCACAGCGCACGATCGAACCCGTCGGTTGCCGAGCGGACGCGCTCGATGGAGCACTCGGCATCGAGCAGATCGGCAGCGGCGTCGCGCAGGGCCATCTGGTCCGGCGACAGATCGAAGTCCATCGAGGTCGCATCGTAGGACCCCACCACGTTTCCTGACAGTCGTGTCAGTTCTTGGTAGACCCGCGACGTGGATCTCACGCCGACGGTGGATCAGGACGCCTTTCGGGCGGAGTGCCGCGCCTGGCTCGAGGACAACCTTCCGTGGGAGTACGGCGTCGGCCTGCCGCCGCTGTTCGACGACCTCGCCGAGGAGGTCACGTTCCTGCGGGACTGGCAGGCGAAGCTGGCCGCGGCGGGACTCGTCGGCGTGACCTGGCCCAGCGAGTACGGCGGCCGAGATGCGACGCCGCTGGACCACTACATCGTGCAGGAGGAGCTCGCCCGCGCCCGCGCCCCCGAGCTGGTCGGCCGTATCGGCGTCAACCTCGTCGGCCCGACGCTGCTCGCCCACGGCACCAGCGAGCAGAAGGCTCGATGGCTCCCGAGCATCCTCGACGCCGGCCAACTCTTCTGCCAGCTCTTCAGTGAGCCGGATGCCGGCAGCGATCTCGCGGCGGTGAAGACGCGGGCCACGCGGGTGGACGGCGGCTGGCTGCTCGATGGACAGAAGGTGTGGACGTCCTACGCCCAGTTCGCCGACTGGGGCCTCTGCCTGGCCCGCACGGATCCGGAGGCCCGCAAGAACAAGGGCATCTCCGCGTTCATGGTGGACATGGCCGCGCCCGGTATCGACATCCGACCGCTGCGCCAGATCACGGACGAGGCGGACTTCAACGAGGTGTTCTTCGCTGAGGTGTTCGTCGCCGACGACCAGCTCATCGGCCCGGAGCACGGCGGATGGGGCGTCTCGGGATCGACCCTCACCCACGAGCGGGGAACGAACCCGCGCCAGCTCGTCATCCACTCGCAGCTCCTCGACGAGCTGTACCGACTCGCCGAATCCCGCGGACTCACCGCCGATGCCCGGACCGAGCAGGATCTTGCGCAGGCGTTCGTCGAGCTGCGGCTGTTCCAGCTCCAGAACTGGCGATCACTGAGTCGGCTCCAGCACGGCCGCGAACTCGGCCCCGAGGCGGCAACCGCGAAGCTCTACTGGAGCGAGATGAGTCAGCGGATGCACGCCACCGCCATGCGCGTGCTCGGCGACCGGGCCCCACTCTGGCGCGGCGCCTCCGACAACCCGGCTGACGGGCGATGGCAACGATCGTGGCTCTACTACCGGGCGGCCTCGATCTTCGCGGGTACCAACGAGATCCAGCGCAACATCATCGGCGAGCGCACCCTCGGCCTCCCTCGCGAACCACGCTGATCACCCGTGGCCAGGTCAGGCTTCGAGCGCGGCCTTCAACCGCCCCAGCGTCTTGCCCATACCGGCCACCATGGCCTTGCGCCGGCTGCCGAGCGCGTTGTACATGATCCGTTGGAGCCCCCTCGTCCGGGGGTGCGCGAACGACTCGACAACGCGCGTACCGTCGCCATCCGGCATGAACTCGAAACGCCAGGTCGTGGTGTCCTCGGTGACGAACTCGAAGACGGCACCCTCCTCGTACGCGGTCACCTCCGACACCGTCGTCCATTCCTTGAGCGTGATCGGCCCCAGCGTCGCGAGGTTGTCGCCCTCGAACCGGGCGCCGACGCCGCGGGTGTCGCCGAGCCAACGACACGCCACGGTCTCCGGGCTCCACTCCCCCATGCGGGTGATGTCCGCAACCGTTGCGAAGACATCCGCAGGTGGGCGCGCGATCGTCGTCTTGTTCCGGCCGGTCGTCGTGTCGGTCATGGCGCGGAGTCTCGCGCCGATCGGGCGCTATCGCTCGATCAGGCTGACGTCGACCACGAGGTCCGCGGGCCAGAACAGATCCGCGATCTCCGCGGCGGGTGCGGGGCGGGCGTACAGGAAGCCCTGCGCGTGGGTGCCACCGACGGCGAGGAGGTGTTCGTGCTGCTCAGCGGTTTCCACGCCCTCGGCAACGACGGTCAGCCCCATGGTTCGACCGAGGCCGAGAACCATCGCGGCGATCGAGGACTCGGCGTTGTCGTCCGAGAGCTCGGCGATGAACCGACGGTCGATCTTCACGATGTCGACCGGCATGTCCCGCAGGTAGGTGAGCGAGGAGTAGCCCGTGCCGAAGTCGTCGAGCGCGATCTGCACGCCGGCCCGCTGGAGCCGCGTCAGATTGTCGATCGCCGTTTGAGCATCGGTGACGAGCACACTCTCGGTCACCTCGAGGGTGAGCGAGGACGGGGACGCTCCTGCGGCCGCCAACGTGTCCAGCACGGTCTCGACGATCGTGGGATCCATGACCTCGCGGGCGGACAGGTTCACGGAGATGCGCGGCGACCCGCCGCTTCGCGAGCTCCAGTCCACGATCTGGCGGGCCACTTCGCGCAGCACGACGCGGCCGATGTTCGTGACGAGACCGGTTTCCTCCGCGGTCGGGATGAACTCGCCAGGAGCGATGAATCCGCGGGTCGGATGCTCCCAGCGCACGAGCGCCTCCGCACCTTCGAACTCGCCGGAGATCACGTTGACGATCGGTTGGTAGTGGACCTGGAGTTCGTCGTTGTCGAGCGCATGACGGAGCTCCGTGTGGAGCCGATGGCGGGAACGCACCTTGTCACGCATCGCGGCGTCGAAGATCGCGACCCGACCCCGGCCACCGGACTTGGCCGCATACATGGCGACGTCCGCATGACTCACGAGATCGTTGGCGCACACGCCGGGCTCGTCCG
>BQJV01000513.1 GCA_021604885.1 Acidimicrobiales bacterium | reverse complement strand
CGTCGAAGTCCTCGACATGGCGCGCGATCTCGCCTCGGAGACGGAGCGCGTCGACATCGCCGGGATCGGCGAGGAGAAGGGCGTCGAGGTCATCGACCGCCCCGTCGACGTCGTCGACCGACCATCGCACGTGGGCACGGTCGCTGCGATGGGCCGGGTTCTCGGGTTCGAGTTCCACGGCGAGATCGAGGTCCTCGAGCGCGGCCTCCGGCTCGTCGAGTTCCACGAGTCCCTGCGCTCGGAACGTGTAGATCCAAGGGTTCCGCGGGTCGATCGCGATCGCCGCCTCGAAGTCGCCTGCGGCACCCGCGTCGTCACCCATCGCCAACAGGGTGCTGCCACGCACGGCCCAGTGATACGCGCTGTTCGGATCGAGGTTGATCGCCCAGTCGAAGTAGGGCAACGCCGCCTCCAGATCCCCGGCGTCGGCGAGTGTCGCACCGAGGTTGAAGACCGCCAGGTCGTTCTCCGGATCGATCTCTATGGCCGCCTCGAAGTCGGCGATCGCGTCATCGACGCGATCTGCCGTGGCGAGGGCGAGCCCCCGGCCGACACGCGCCCATGCGCTTCGCTCGTTCCGCGCGATGGCGCCGGTGAAGTAGTCGCCGGCTATCTCGCCGGTCGGGTCCATGCCGAACGCCCGATCGTGCTCCGCCTTGGACTCGACATCCCGACCGAGTTCGGCCAGAGCGCCCGCCCGCGAGAGTCGCGCCGAGACGTTTTCGGGATCCGCGACGAGAACTGCGTCGAACGCGAGGAGCGCGTCGGCGAAGCGCGCCTCATCGATGGCGGTGACCCCGCGCTCGAATTCCTCGTTGGCGTCGAGCAGCGCATCACTGACTTCGGGAGCGCTCGCGATATGGGCCGCGATTGCATCGACATCCTGCTGCCGACTCTTCGGTACGGGCCCATGATCCAGATCAGCATCAGCGGTTATCGGCACGAGATAGGACAGGAGGTCCTGCGCGGCGTACTTGAACTGCCGCAGCGATTTCGGGATCTCGACACCGTTCCAGCGGGCGAATTGCTTCGCCGTGTCGGCCGGGAGGAACCGGTCGATGTCGGACCACTCGAACTGATGAGTGATGATCGGGACGATCGTGCGTCCGAGCTCGAGCGCGTGCTCGATCTCTCGGCGCACCCAGTCGCCGTCGTTGACGCATCGATCGAGGGTGCCCTGGGCGAGAACCGGGAGGAAGTAGGGCCGCGCGTCGATCTCGTCGAGGATGATCTCGTCGAAGCGGCCCTGGCGGATCGAGTCGATGTCGAAGAACACGTCGATACCCGCCTGCTGGAGGAACTGGGCGAGCGCGAGGCACAGATGGCCGCTTGCGTCGCGCCGATAGCTGAGAAAGGCAGCGTTCGACATCGTCGGAGACTACGGCGTGCGGTCCGGTGGCCGCGGAATCGGTACTCTGGTCGATGAGCCGCAGGAGGATCGCCATGGCCATCACCGAACCGATCGAGACCGACGCCAGCCCCGACAGCTTTCGCCGCATGGACGAGTCCACGGCTGAACAGTGGGCCCTCATCGGCGATCGCACCCGCACCAACCAGGGGCGCGTCGCCGATCGCATGATCATGCTGCTCGAATCGCTCGCCCACATCAGCGACGGATTCATCACCGATCAGCTGACCCACTGCCTCCAGACCGCGACGATGGCCGAGCGGGCCGGCGCCGACGACGAGATGATCTTCGGTGCCCTGTGCCACGACATCGGCAAGGCGATCTCCGTGCCGAACCATGGCGCCATCTCCGCCGAGATGATCAAGCCGTACGTGCGAGACGACGTCTACCAGGCGATCCGGAACCACCAGGACTTTCAGGGCAAGCACTACTACCACCACTTCGGTGTGCCCACGGATCTGCGTGACCAGTTCAAGGACGAGTCCTGGTTCGCCCTCTGTGAGGAGTTCACCGACGACTGGGACCAGCAGGCGTTCGACCCGGACTACGACACGCTGCCGCTCGAGCACTTCGAGCCGCTGATCCGCGAGATCACCGCTGCCGCCAAGTTCTGAGAACGCGGGGTCGCCTCAGACCTCGCGTCGGAGGCGCCACTTGACGAGGGTTTTCACGGCCTGGACGCCGTCGCGCCAGCCGATCTTCTTGCCGTCGTCGTGGGTGCGTGCTTCGTAGGAGATCGGCATCTCGTGGATCTCGACGCCGCGGCGCAGGAGCCGGGCGGTGATCTCGGGTTCGATGTCGAACCGGTTGGCCTCGAGTTCGAGACCGTCGAGCACGGAGAGGCGGATCAGCTTGTAGCAGGTCTCCATGTCGGTGATGCCCGTGCCGAACAGGATGCGGGTCATGGCGGTGAGACCCTTGTTCGCCATGCGGTTCTGCCAGCGCATGCCGGCGGCATCGCCGAGGAACCGACTGCCGTAGACCACGTCGGCCTCACCGGACAGGATCGGCTTCAGGAGATCCGCCCACTGGGCCGGGTCGTACTCGAGGTCGGCGTCCTGGATGACGACGACCTCGCCCTTCGCGGCGTCGAGGCCGCTGCGGATCGCCGCGCCCTTGCCTCGGTTCTGCGGGTGGGCGACGACCCGGAGGCGGGGGTCGTCGATCGAATCGAGGATGGCGACGGACGTGTCCGCGGAGCCGTCGTCGATGGCGATGAGGTCGATCTCGACGCCGAGGTCGAGCGAGAGTACGCGCTCGATGACCTGCGCCAGCGTCGCCTCCTCGTTGTAGACGGGCATGATCACCGATAGCACCTGAAGCGTGTCGGCAGCGGCGGGGTTCTGGTCGTTCATCGGCTTCTTGCGTCGAGGGATCGTCAGGTGGACCGGAGATGGATCCGTCCGGCGCCGGGCACGACGGTACCGATTGCCGCCGCGTGATGGCCGGATGCCACGAGGTCGGCGACGACCGCGTCGGCCCGGTCGGGATCGACGCCGAACAGCAGGCCGCCGCTGGTCTGCGCATCGGCCAGCAGCG
>BQJV01000512.1 GCA_021604885.1 Acidimicrobiales bacterium | reverse complement strand
GCCGGCGGGCTGCACACGCCGATCTCGCCGGACGGCACCACGCCGGGGTGCGCCGTCGTCATGGGGATCGAGGACGGCGAGTTCGTACGCCTGCTCCCGATCGAGCCGGGCACCTACGAGTGCGAGCCGGTGTTCAGCGCGCCGTTGCCCGGCTGACCCCGGTCGGCGATCAGAGGAAGATGCGGCTGAGATCCGCGACGCGGTCCGGCGTGAGGCACGCCTCGCCGACGGCGGCGGCGGCGATGATCAGGTGCAGCGAGGCCGTTGCCCGGTCCTCGGCGACAGCGACCAGGTAGTCGACGTCGAAGCCCACGAGGAACGGCACCGCGCAGCGGGATTCCGCCCCGGTGAGGCCGGCGACTTCGAGCGTGAGTCGGAGTTCGCGGGTGCAGTCCACGCTGGCGACCGCGGGAGGAATCTCGGCCGGGTCGACATAGCGGAAGAGGAACGTGGCGGCCTCGGCGCGGGAGACGACGGCGTCCGGCGAGAACGTGGTCGCGCTCGTCCCCGTGGTGATCAGATTCTCCGACATCCAGGAGATGGCTTCCTGCTGGTAGCCGCGGGAGACGTCACGGAACGGATGGCGGGTGACCGCGTCGGGTTCGTCCGCGTAGCGCCACAGCATCACGGCGAAGTCGCCGCGGGTGATCGAGGCATCCGGGGCGAACGTCGTCGCCGACACGCCGGTGGTCAGGCCGGTGGCGAACAGCCAGCCGACGGGCTCCTGCTGATACGACGCAGTGACATCGACGAACGGGTGCGGGCCGCTCTGGGGGTTGTTGGCGAGACTGTGGTCGAGCCGATGGAGGAACGCGGCGACCTGGCCCCGGCTGACATCGACCTCGGGGCCGAAGCAACCGATCTCGATGCCCTCGGTGATGTCCTCACCGACCATCCACTGGACCGCTTCGGTGTAGAAGCGGTCGGATTCGACATCGCCGAACCCGGCGGCCGCACCGGCTGTGCCGGTCTGGGTTGCCAGGATGCCGATCACGAGCGTGATCAGGGCGATGAGGCGGGAGCGCGTGCGCGTATGACTTCGCATGATGGGGGGAACATCCTTCGTCGAGGAGGCCGTCGGTACATCGGACCCCGCCCGCAGAACTGCGGACCCGGGGAGTGCCGAGCGGTGAACACTGGTCGATTCGACCTCCAAGGGTAGCGGTGGGACCCGATTCGACTCCCGGCGCGTGACCAACGTCACCTACGCTCCCGGCGTGCCGTCCACGCCCGTTCCCGCCCCCGTGCGACGCGTTCTCGTGGTCATGGCGATGGAACTGGAGGCGGCCCCGTTGCGAGGGGCGCTCGGGGCGGTCGATGTGGCTCCGCCCGAGTGGGCGGCTGCGCTTCCGAGCCGACTCGCCGTCGCGCCCGCCACCGCGTCGCGCCCGGAGGTCCTGCTCGCCGTCAACGGCACGGATCCGCTGACCGGGGTGCCCTGCATCGGCACCACTGCGGCGGCGCTGACCACCCAGGTGGCGCTCGCCGCCGGTCCGACGCCGGACCTCGTGCTCACCGTCGGCACCTGCGGAGGGTGGGCCCGGGCCGGCGCGTCGATCGGCACCACCTATCTCGCCTGGCCCCACTTCTCCTGCCACGATCGGCGGATCGATCTGCCGGGATTCCAGGCGTTCGCCGATGGTGACCTCGCGGCGGCCGATCTTCGGTCCCACGCGTCAGCCCTCGGCTGCGAACTGGGCATCGTCACCACAGGGGACAGCCTCGACGAGTCGCCGACCGACCGCGAGCGCATCCTCGCGAACGGTGGTGTCGCCAAGGAGATGGAAGCCGCGGCGGTGGCATGGATCGCCCACCTCCACGGGATCCCGGTCGGCGGCGTGAAGAGCGTGACGGACCTGGTGGACGCCGACGAGCCGACTGCGGCGCAGTTCACCGCGAACCTCGAAGCGGCCTCCTCTGCGCTGCAATCCACGACCCTCGCGTTGCTCCACCGTCTCGCCGGTCCAGAATGATCCGATGCCCGACCCCGAGGTGACCGACGAGCAGATCGTGGAGACGCTGCGCGGCATCGGCCGGGCGATCCACGCCCGCGGGCCTGACGCCGGCGCGCGTGCCGCGATCGCTGAGCACCTCGCGGCCGTCGAGGCGCTGATCGAGGACGGCGAGCCGCGGCGGCGCTGGTACGAGATGCCGCCCGAGGAACGCGACAATCGCCGGTTCTATCGCCAGCTCTCGACGTTCTCGGGGCGGCTCAACACGATCGCGCCGCCGATGGTCATCACGTCCGGGTCGATGCCCGACGGCGCTCCCGCGCTCATCGGCGCGGTGCGGCTCGACCGGCGCTACGAGGGGCCACCGCGCTCGGTGCATGGCGGGATCCTGGCGGGGCTGTTCGACGAGCTGCTCGGCGGTGGTCAGCGGTTGACGGGTGGCCCGCCCGGCATGACCGGCCGTCTCACGGTGCGTTACCGACGCCCGACGCCCCTCGACACCGACCTGCAGTTCCGCGCCTGGATCTCGGATGAGCGTGAGCGCCGTGTCACGGTCAAGGCCGAGTGCCGGGTGCTGAGCGACGGTGAGGTCGACGACGATGCGCCGGCGACGGCCGAAGCCGAGGCGATCTTCCTCCGTGTCGACTACGACGGCCTTGAGCGCGTTCTCCGCGAACGCGACGATGGCACGGCGCCGGCACCTGCGCCCCGCGTGGAGCCCTCATGACGGATCGCGTGATCGTGGAGGCGCCACGACCCGACGACGATCCGGCGCGGCCGCTCGTCTACTTCCTCTGCACCGGCAACGCTGCTCGCTCCGTGATGGGGTCCGCCATGCTGCGTCTCCGCCTCGGCGCCGAGCCGCCGATCTCTGTGGCGAGTGGCGGGACCCATGTGCTGCCGGGGCAGGTCATGAGTGTGCGCACCCGCACGGCGCTGGAGCGACACGGCATCCGTGATCCGCGCCACCGCAGCCACCAGATCACCGTGGCCGACATCGATCGGGCGACGGTGATCGTCGCGAT
>BQJV01000511.1 GCA_021604885.1 Acidimicrobiales bacterium | reverse complement strand
CATCCGGGCGGCATTCACCGTCGTCGCCGAGACGGGCACGCTGGATCCGCCGGTCCGCGAGATCCTGCGCACCGCCGGCCTGTCGAATCAGGCCTTCTACCGCCACGTCGACAGCAAGGACGAGCTCCTGCTCCTCATGCTGGACGAGGGTCGCCGTTCGCTCGTGGCCTACCTCGATCGCCGCATGGCGCCGTGTGCGACCCCGGAGGAACGACTCGACGTGTGGACCCGCGGCGTGCTCGCGCAGGCGACGGATCCGGACGCCGCTCGCCGCACCCGGCCGTTCCTTGCGCAGGCCGATCGGCTCGCCGAGCTGTTTCCCGACGAGCAGCGGCAGTCGGAGGATCTCCTGATCCGCCAGGTCGCGACCGCGGGCGACACCGACGATGCCGGCGCCACAGCGATCTACGACCTCGCGTTCGGCGCGCTCGGGCGGGCTCTGCGCCGTGGCACCGCGCCGAGCCGCGACCAGCTCGACCGACTCGTGCAACTCGTCCACGCCCTCGCCGGCGAGACCACCATCGAAAGGAAGCCGTCATGACCGACGATCGACCGTGGGGCGATGTGGGCACCACATTGCTGTTCGAGAACGAACGGGTCCGGGTGTGGGAGCTGCGACTCGAGCCGGGTCAGCGGTCGGACCTACACCATCACGCGACCGACTACGTGATGATCCAGCTCGAAGGCGACGAGGTCGCGGCCGAGTTCGAGCCGGACAGCGAGGACGCCTTCGGTGGCGCGACGATGCCCGATCGCACGATCCGCGGGCCGGTGAGCCCCGGCATGGTGGTGTGGGGCAGCGCGGGCGGCAAGGAGACCGCGGTCAACGTGGGCACCGAGACGTTCCGCGAGGTCGTCGTGGAGCTCAAGGACCCGCCGGCATGACGGCCACCGGCGAGCGTGAGGTGCTGCTCACGGGCATCGGCGGCCAGGGTGTCCAACTCGCGGCCCGCGTGCTTGCCGAGGCCGCGATCCTCGACGGACGTGAGGTGCAGCTGTTCGCCAGCTATGGCGGGATGATGCGCGGTGGGAACACCGACGCCACCGTCGTGATCGCCGATGACCCGGTGGACGCACCGCCCGTGGTCGCGAAGGCGTGGGCTGTGCTCGGCATCCACGCGGCCCATCTCGCCGATCCGCTCACCCGGCTGCGCGACGACGGTGTCCTCCTCCTCAACACGACCGTGGTCGACCCCGACGAGATCGACACGCCGGAGGGCGTCACCCGGATCGAACACGCCGTGTCCACCATCGCCCAGGAGGTCGGCAATCCGATGGCCGGCTCGCTCGTCGCGATCGGCGCGCTCGCCGCGGCGACGGGCATCGTCGCGGTCGACTCCCTCGCGTCGGCGATGGCCGATGCGCTGCCGCCGTACCGCCGCCAGCACGCCGAAACGAGCGTCGCCGCGATCCGGGCCGGAGCGGAGCTGGCAGCATGACCCTCACCCGCGGCACGGTCGTCATCGACCGCGAGGCTTGCAAGGGCTGTGACCTGTGCATCGACGCCTGCCCGCCCCGGGTGCTCGAGATGACCACCACGACCGTCAACGCGCTCGGCCACCGGTTCCCGCTGCTCGTCGCGCCCGGATGCACCGGTTGCAAGGCGTGCAGCCAGATCTGCCCGGACTTCTGCTTCCAGGTCTACAAGTACGACACGCCGCGCGAGATCGAGGATCCCCGATGAGCCGGCGCCTCGTGGAGGGCTCCGAGGCCATCGCCCACGCGATGGTCGGCGCCGGGTGTCGCTTCTTCGCCGGCTACCCGATGACCCCGTTCACCGAGATCCTCGAACGGATGGCCGAGCTGCTCCCACCGGCCGGCGGCGTGTGCATGAACGCCGAGTCCGAGCTCGAGGCGATCGGGATGGCATGGGGTGCTGCCGCGACCGGCGCCCGAGCGGCGACCGGATCGACCGGGCAGGGGCTCGCGCTGATGCAGGAGTCCATCTCCGAGCTCTGCACGGCTCGAATCCCCCTCGTCGTGATCAACATGGGACGGGGCCAGGGCGACTACTTCCAAGCCACGAGGGGTGGCGGTCACGGTGACTATCGCACGCCGGTGCTCGCGCCGAGCACGGTTGCCGAGGCGGTGGACCTCGTCCCGGTCGCCTTCGACCTCGCCGACCAGTGGCGCAATCCCGTGCTGCTCTACGGCGACTACTACCTCGGCCACACCAGTCAGGCTGTCGAGCTGGCGGCGGACGCGGCCCCGACATCCGTCGACAAGCCGTGGGCGCTCGACGGAACGACCGGCGGGTCCGGTCGGGCCAAGCTGCTCTCGTCCCTCGGCGCCGCGAAGCAGCGCGACGGGGTCGGCTACGACCTTGCCGAGCACCTCGAGCGCGCGGGTGTCGCCACCCGCGAGATGGCCACCGGCATCGAACCCATGGTCGACAGTGGCTACTGCGACGACGCCGACCTGGTCGTCGTGGCCTTCGGCACGATCGGCCGCTTCGTGCGCTGGGTCGTGAAGGAGCTGCGAGCCGAGGGACATCGGGTCGGCTATGTCCGTCCGATCACGTTGTTCCCGTTCCCGACCGAGGCGGTCGCGACGGCGGCCACCGGGGCCCGGGGCGTCGCCGTCTACGAGAACAATCTCGGGCAGATGGTCGACGACGTGCGGCTCGCGGTCCTCGGCGCCTGTCCGGTGGAGTTCATCGGCGGGCTCTCGATGGACTCGTCGGGGTTCGGCGTCGGCCCCGAGATCGACGCCCCGAAGATCCGCGCGCGGATCCTCGATCATCTGGAGGCGATGGCGTGACCGAACACGAGCACGAACAGATCGAGCCGGAGCTCATCGAGAACAGAGTCGTCCTGCGCACCGATGTCGCGCCCACCGACGCGACCCTCGTCGACGACTTCACGCCGGAGCTGGTCGACGTCGGCGCCCACCACCTCTGCCCGGGTTGCGGTGAGCCGATCGCGATCCGGTCGGCCGTCGAGTCCATCGCCGAGCTGGGCGCGATCGAGCGGACGATCTCGGTCTTCGGC
>BQJV01000510.1 GCA_021604885.1 Acidimicrobiales bacterium | reverse complement strand
CAGGCGGGTGATGATCTTCATGGATGCCCCGGGGATCCGGGCGTCGCTGCACGAGTACGCCGTGCGGCTCGCCGGCGAGGGCTATGACGTGGCCATCCCCGATCTCTGGCACCGCCACGGACGACTCATCGGCTACGAGCCGGCCGACATCGCCGCCGACCCGTCCCGTCGGGCGCACATCGGCGAGATGCTGGGCACCCTCACCGACGCCGGCACCGAGATGGACCGTGACGCCGCGCTCGTGGCGCTCGGCTGGGACGCCGGGCCGGTCGGGGCGGTCGGCTTCTGCATGGGTGCCCGCGGTCTCCACAAGGCGATGATCGCCTACCCCGATCGGTTCGTGGCCGGCGCGATGTGGCATCCGTCGTTCCTGACCGACGACACCGATGCGTCGCCGCACCTCACCGTGCCCGATGTCGCCGGCGACATCTACATCGGCATCGGCACCGCCGACCGGGTCCAGTCCATCGAGATGCACCAGCGCTACCTCGACGCCGCAGCGTCCTGCGACAACATCGAGGTCAACGTCATCGACGGCGCCGATCACGGCTTCACCTGGCCGATCTCGCCGAACCACCACCCGCAGGGCGCCGAGGAGAGTTGGGCGGCCACGCTCGATCTGTTCGGCCGACGCCTCTGACGCCGCAGCGGTCTCCGGCTACGTTCGCCGGATGGCACAACCCGCGGTGAACAAGGACATGGAGTATCGGCGGCTCGGTGCGACGGGACTACGCGTGAGCGTTCTGTCGTTCGGCAGCTGGGTCACGTTCGACACGCAGCTGGACGACCAGCTCGCGATCGACTGCATGGCCGCGGCGGGGGAGGCCGGCTGCAACTTCTTCGACAACGCGGAGGCGTACGCGGGCGGTGAGTCCGAGGCGATCATGGGTCGCTCGCTGCAAGATCTCGGCTGGCCCCGGTGGTCCTACGTCCTCACCACGAAGGTGTTCTTCGGGATCCACGGCGGCGTGCCCAACATGGGGATGACGCTCAACCGGAAGTACCTCCTGCAGGCGATCGAGGGATCGCTCGAGCGGCTCCAGACCGACTTCGTCGACGTTCTCTACTGCCACCGGTCGGATCCGAACACGCCGATGGAGGAGGTCGTGTGGGCGATGAGCGACATCGTGTCGTCCGGCAAGGCCACCTACTGGGGGACGAGCGAGTGGTCGGCCGCGGAGATCCGGGCGGCGATGGCGATCGCCGAACGTCACCATCTCCACAAGCCGGTCACCGAACAGAGCCAGTACAACCTGCTCGAGCGTTTGCGGGTGGAGGAGGAGTACGCCGATCTCGTGGCGGACACCGGCTACGGCAACACGATCTGGAGCCCGCTGGCATCGGGCCTGCTGACGGGGAAGTACCGCGACGGGGTTCCCGACGATTCCCGCTTCGCTCTCGAGGGATACGAGTGGCTCGCCAAGCGGCTCAACGACCCGTCCGGGGTCGAGCGGGTCGAACGGCTCCGCCCGATCGCCGATCGACTCGACTGCACGATGGCGCAGCTCGCGCTGGCCTGGTGCACCACGAACCCGGCCGTGTCCACCGTGATCACCGGCGCGTCGAAGGTCGAACAGGTCGTGTCGAACTTCGAGACCCTCGCCGTGATCCCGAAGCTGGACGATGCCGTGAAGGCCGAGATGGAAGCGGCGCTCGCGGACTAGGCGTGCTCGGTGTGGACGAGGCTGACCCGCACGGCATCGCGGCCCTCGACCCGGCGTTCGAGCATCGCCATCGCCTCATCGAGGCTCTCCAGTGCGTAGGTCTCGCCGAGCAGTTCGGCCGTGGGGAACGTGCCGCTGTTGAGCACCTCGCCGGCGCGGTCCATCGTCTGCGGGGTCGAGCCGGAGCCACCGACGATTCGCAACGACTTGAACACGACATGGTCGCTGATGATCTCGACCGGTCGTTCGTCCTTCAGACCCGCGAGCAGGATCCGTCCACCGAAGGAGGCCATGGCAACCGCGTCGGCCACTGGCTGGGTGGCGAGCGCGGTCAGCTCCATCACCGCGCTCGGACCGCCGCGGGTGAGCTCCTGGATCCGCCCGACGAGGTCGTCCTCGGCTTCGACGTCGATCACCTCGTGGGCACCGACCGCCTTCGCCGCATCGAGGCGCAGGGCGTCGCGGGAAGTGCCCGTGACGATGATCTGGCGGACGCCGATCTGACTCGACGCATAGGCCGCGGCGATGAGCCCCATGTGGCCGGGACCCTGGATGACGAGTCGGTCGTGGGGCTGGAGGTCGAGCATGTCCGACCAGTTCACGATGCTGGCGAGCGGCTCGAAGAGGCTCAGCTCCGCGGCCGGCACGTCGTCGGTGAGGGGCACGAGGTGGGTGCGGGGGAGGATGCCCATGTACTCGCCGTAGCCGCCCCACAACCCATGGTCGACGTCGGGCCCGATCGTGTAGCCGTAGACGTCCAGCCCGTGGCCCTCGCGACCGCCGAAGAGCACGAGATCCACGCCGACCCGCTGGCCGACGGCGACACCGAGATCGGCATCGGGCGCGAGGGCGTGGACCCGCCCGACGATCTCGTGGCCGGGCACGATCGGTGAGACCTCGCCCGGCACATGGTGATGACCGTGGAGCTGGGACACGTCGCTCGCACAGAGGCCCACCGACTCGACCTTCAGGACGGCCCCGCCGGGTGGCGGCGTGGGGATGGGGAACTCGCGGGTCTCGTAGGTGCCGTCGCCGGCGAAGACGACGCCTCGGCATGTGGACATGGCGGCACGCTAGTCGGCCGACCCGAGTTTTTCCTGTTCAGGGAGTTGTAATACGAACGTGTGTTCGTGTAAGGTGGCAGCATGTTCACGGCGGTACACGCCACCTTGGCGGGGGTGACACCAACCAACAAGACCCGCGACGATCTCGAGGCGCTGGTTGCGGCGCTGGCTCGGGTCGAGTCGCATGCGGCGGAGCGGCGTCTGGCGATCACGGCGGCGATCGACGAACTGGACGACGGCGGCATCTCGGGCGAGGACACTGACCGGGTGAAGGCGCGCCGGTCGA
>BQJV01000509.1 GCA_021604885.1 Acidimicrobiales bacterium | reverse complement strand
AGGTAGGAGAAGTACTCGCGGGCCTGTTCGATCGCGTCCTCGTCGTCGGCGCAGAGGTTGTCGCCGCAACCGGAGACGGTGGCGTGCATCCGTGCGCCGCCCATCTCCTCGAGCGTGACGTGCTCGTTGATGACCTCCTCGGCCATGCGGGGCGAGCCGAGGTACATCGACGCGTTGCCCTCGACCATGAAGACGATGTCGCAGAACGACGGGATGTAGGCGCCGCCGGCGGCCGACGGGCCGAACAGGCAGCAGATCTGGGGGACCCGACCCGACAACGCGACCTGATTGTGGAAGATGCGTCCGGCGCCGCGGCGGCCGGGGAACATCTGGACCTGGTCCGTCAGGCGTGCACCCGCGGAGTCCACCAGCCAGAACAACGGCAGATCCGTGGCCAGCGCCTTCTCCGTGATGCGGACCATCTTCTCGACGGTGCGTGCGCCCCATGACCCGGCCTTGACGGTGGGGTCGTTGGCCATGACCAGCGCGGGGCGGCCGTCGACCAGTCCTTGGCCGGTGACGACGCCGTCGGCGGGCAGCCCGCTGGCCTGCGCGTTCGCCAACGCGCCGTTCTCGACGAAGGTCCCGGCGTCGAACAGCAGGTCGAGTCGGGCCCGCACCGGCAGCTTCGCGTCGCGGTCGAGCCGGGCCGCCGCCTTGTCGGTGACCTCGTGGGTCGCCGAGCGGGCGGCGTCGAGGCGGTCGCGAAAGGAGTCGTCAGGCACGACTCAAGTGTGGCGCACGGCGTGCGGTCGTGGCGACGTTCGTTACTCGATCACGGCGACGACGTCACCGCCGCCGACGGAATCGCCCTCGCTCACGCGGACCTCGGTCACGGTGCCCGCCTTCTCGGCGTTGACGTTGTTCTCCATCTTCATGGCCTCGAGCACGACGATCGGGTCGCCGACCTCGACTTCGTCGCCGACTGCCGCGACGACCTTGACGATGGTTCCCTGCATGGGCACGGCCACATCGCCGGAACCGGCACCGCCGCCGCCTCCGCCGCCACCGGAGCGCCTCGGCCGGGCGGGGCCGCCGGCCGCAGCCGTGGGTGCGGACTCGGGAACCCACATGGAGACCGAGAAGCGCTTGCCGTTGACCTCGACGTCGAGGTCACGCTTGACCTTCGGCGCCTCGTCCTCGTCGCCGGAACCGGTGGGCGCGGCGCCGACACCGGTGAGATCGAGCGTCTCCTCGACCCACTTGGTGCTGTGTTCGTTGGCCGCGAAGTCGGGGTGCTCGAGGATCGCGATGTCCGCGGGGATCGTGGTCGCCACGCCCTCGATCTCGAGCTCACCGAGTGCCCGCAGCGCACGGGCAATCGCCGTCGGACGGTCCTTGCCCCACACGATCAGCTTGCCGACGAGGTTGTCGTAGTACTGGCTGATCTCGTCGCCGGACTCGTAACCCGTGTCGAATCGGGTGCCGAATCCGTCGGGCGTCTTGAGCGACGTGAAGGGCCCGGGGGAGGGCAGGAAGGCGCCACCCGCCGGATCCTCGGCGTTGATGCGGACCTCGATGGCGTGGCCCCGGATCTCGATGTCGTCCTGGGTGAACGGGAGTGCCTCGCCGGACGCGACCCGGAGCTGCTGCTCGACCAGATCGATGCCAGTGATGAGCTCGGAGGCCGGGTGTTCGACCTGGAGCCGGGTGTTCATCTCGAGATAGTGGAAGCCACCGTCCTCGTAGAGGAACTCGACCGTCCCGGCGTTGACGTAGTCGCAGCCCTTGGCGACGGCGACGGCGGCGGCACCCATCTGCTCGATGATGTCGTCGGGGATACCCGCGGCCGGAGCCTCCTCGATCAGCTTCTGGTGCCGGCGCTGGGCCGAACAGTCACGAGTGCCGAGGAAGACACAGTTGCCGTGAGTGTCCGCCAGGATCTGCACCTCGACGTGGCGCGGCTTGGTGAGGTAGCGCTCCATGTAGCACTCGTCGCGACCGAAGTAGGACAGCGCCTCACGCTTGGCGGAGTCGAGCTGGTCGGCTGCCTCGTCGGAACTCTTCACGACCTTCATGCCGCGCCCGCCACCGCCGTAGGCGGCCTTGATGGCGATGGGCCAACCGTGCTCCTCGCCGAACGCCACGATCTGGGCCGGGTCCGTCAGCAGGTCGGTGCTGCCCGGAACACCGTGCACCCCGACCTTCTCGGCCGCTTCACGAGCGGAGATCTTGTCGCCCATGACCTCGATGGCCTCGGGGCGGGGACCGATGAACGTGACGCCGCGATCGGTGATCGCCCGGGCGAAATCGGCGTTCTCCGAGAAGAACCCGTAGCCGGGGTGGACGCCGTCGGCGCCACTCTTCTCGATGGCGTCCAGGATCGCCTCGGTGTCGAGATACGACTCCGCGGCAGTCTGACCGCCCAGGGCGTAGGCCTCGTCGGCGAGTCGCACGTGGAGCGCATCGCGATCGAGCTCGGAATAGACGGCGACCGTCGCGACGCCGAGTTCGCGGCAAGCACGAATGACCCGGACGGCGATTTCGCCGCGGTTGGCGATCAGAACCTTGGTGAACACGTGCTAATGGTTAGTCGAATGGACCCGACTCGTGCGACATGTGCTGACCGGTTTCTCCCCGAGAGCGCGGCCGTTGCCGCGGCGCTCGGACCCGGGTCGCTCGGCCTCGTCGAGGTGACGGGTTCGACCAACGCGGACCTGGCGGCGCACGCGCGAGCCGGCGAGACGGGTGGAGCGGTGCTCGTCGCCGATCACCAGACCGCCGGCAGAGGTCGGCTCGATCGCACCTGGGTCGACGAGGCGGGTGTTGACCTGCTCGTCAGCCTTCGCCTGCCCACGACACCCGACGAAGCGGCGGCGGTCGTGGCGGCGGTCGGCGCGGCTGCCCGGGCTGCGGCGGATGCGCACTGTCCGGTGCCGGTGCGAGCGAAGTGGCCGAATGACCTGGTCGTCGACGAAGGCGCCGCTCCGGGGAAGCTCGCCGGCGTGCTCGCGGAGTTCGTGAACGGCGATCAACCGTGCGTCGTCGTCGGAGTCGGCATCAATATCGGCTCG
>BQJV01000508.1 GCA_021604885.1 Acidimicrobiales bacterium | reverse complement strand
ATGTACCTGAGCCACGACGAACGGTCGGGCCTCGGCATCCTCACCACGGATGAGCGCATCCAGCCGACGCTGCCAGGCGTCGAGGAGCAGGTCACCGAGACCGTCCAGGGCTCCGAGATCCCGCCGGATCCGCCCTCGGCTGCGTCGGATGCGCCGTTCTGCATGACCTGCGGCGTGCCGATGCAGCGGGCCGGCGCCTGCTTCGTCTGCGGCGACTGCGGCACCACCAGCGGCTGCAGCTGACTCAGTCGGCGAGCGCGGCGGCGATCTTCTCGACGGTCGGCAGATTCCGCGCGGTCGCGGTCGTGTCGAGCGCGCGATCCACGACCGTGACGTTGAGCGTGGCCCGCGCGGAACCATCGGGGTAGCGAACGTGGATCTCCGAGCCGATCACTTCGTACTCCGAGCTCGGTGCGTGGTCGCCGATCCGCTCGGCCGCGTCGGCCGGGGCGGCGTCAGCGAGGAAGAGCACATGATGGAGCTTCGGTTCGATCCCACCGAGTGGATACGGGTGCGCGGCGAGCGCTGCGTCGATCTCGGCGCGGGTCCGCAGCAGCACCGGCACATCGACGTCGAACGTCGTCGCCACGGCGCCGCGGATCGCCGCCGTGGTCGCGGCGGGGTCGAGGTGGCTGTCGAAGCAGACGTTGCCGCTCTGGATGATCGACGTGACGTTTGCGAAGCCGAGCTCGCGGAAGGCGTCGCGGAGCGGTGCCATCGGCACCTTGTTGTGGCCGCCGACATTGATGCCGCGAAAGAGCGCAACCTGTCGATTCATCGGCCGAAGTGTATGAGCCATACTGCTGCCCATGAGTGACGACCCGCGCGACCCGAAACCCGCCTCCGAGCACACCACGCGGGTGAACGCCGCCCACGCGGCGGCCCTGCGGCTGGAGGACGACTTCGAGCGGGCCAACCGGGGCCTCATCGCCACCCACGGGACCGGCGAGATCGAAGGACCGCTGGGGCTCTCGTGGAACACCAACGACTGGAACTTCCTCCGTGACCAGGAGGAACCGCCGGCGACCGTGCACCCGAGTCTGTGGCGTCACGGCCGGGTGAACGCGATCCACGGCCTGTTCGAGGTGACCGAGAACGTCTGGCAGGCGCGTGGCTACGACATCTCGAACATCACGTTCATCAAGGGCGACGAGGGCTGGGTCATCATCGACCCGCTGACCACGTCGTTCACCGCGAAGGCGTGCCTCGACCTCGCGAACGCGACGTTGGGCGAGCGTCCCGTCACCACGGTGATCTACACGCACAGCCACACCGACCACTACGGCGGCATCCTCGGCGTGACCAGCACGGAGGAGGTCGACAAGGGCAACGTCCGGATCCTCGCGCCCGAAGGTTTCATGCGTGAGGCCGTGGCGGAAAACCTGATCGCCGGGCCGGTGATGGGGCGCCGTGCGTTCTACCAGTTCGGCATGCTGCTGCCGCCGGGCCCGATGGGCCACATCGACTGCGGGCTCGGCAAGGGCATCCCCCGGGCGACGCCGGATCTCGTCGCGCCGACCGAGGAGATCAGTCTGACCGGCACCGAGCTGGTGCTCGACGGCGTGCGGGTGATCTTCCAGAACACCCCGGGCACCGAGGCGCCGGCCGAGATGAACTTCATGTTCCCGGACCACGGTGCGCTCTGCATCGCGGAGAACTGCACGCACACGATGCACAACACGTTGCCGTTCCGCGGCGCGCAGGCGAGAGACACCCTGAGCTGGAGCAAGTACATCCAAGAGGCGCTGGACCTGTTCGGCGGCGATATGGATCTGCTGTTCTCGACGCACAACTGGCCACGGTTCGGTCACGACGACGCGACGCGCTATCTCGAACAGCAACGCGACATGTACCGCTGGCTCCACGACCAGACGATGCGGCGCGCCAATCACGGTCTCACCCCGCGGGAGATCGCGGAGGACCTCGAGGCCCCGGCCTGCTTCACGAGCCAGTCGCACACACGGGGCTACTACGGCACCGTCAGCCACAACGCGAAAGCCGTGTACCAGCGCTACATCGGCTGGTACGACGGCAACCCCGCCAACCTCAACCCGCACACCCCCGAGGAGAGCGGCCGCCGCTACGTGGCTGCCCTCGGCGGTGCCGAGCCGGTGCTCGCCGAGGCGCAGCAGGCCTACGACTCGGGCGACTACCGCTGGTGCAGCGAGCTCCTCAACCATCTCGTGTTCGCCGAACCCGGCTTCGAGCCCGGCCGTCTCCTGCAGGCCGACTCGTTCGAACAGCTCGCCTACCAGTCCGAGTCCGGGCCGTGGCGGGACTCGTATCTCATGGGCGCGATGGAGCTGCGCACCGGCAGCAAGGGTCTGGCCATGTTCGGCGGCCGAGCGATCACGGATCAGCTCGACGTCGAGATGCTCGTCGAGCTCATCGGCATTCGACTGCAGGCCGAGAACGTCACCGGCGAGGCCCTCGAGATCAACTGGCACTTCACCGACGTGGACGAACACCATGCTGTCGGTATCGACAACTGCGCCGTCCACCATCGTCCCGACACCGTGTTGGAGGGAGCGTCCGCGTCGGTCGTGTCGACCAAGATGGATCTCGCCCTCGCCGTGCGGGGCGACATCGACGTGGATGGGTTCCTCGCCCTCGAGGGCGTCAGCGTCGACAATCCGGATTCGCTCCGGACGCTGCTCGACAACCTCGATCAGTTCACCAGCGAGTTCGGCATCGTCGAACCCTGAGCCAACCCCGCGCTCAGCCCGCCTTCGCCGCGATCGCCCGCAGGTTGTCGTCGGTCCCGAGCGCGATGAGGATGTCGCCCTCCAAGACCCGGAGGTTGGTGGGCGGATTGGTGATGAAGCCGCCGTCACGCCGCACCGCCACGAGCATCGTGGTCGGATGGTCCGGCTTGAGGATGTTGACGATGGCCGAGTTGATGTAGCGACTCCCCGCGACGACCTCGATCTCGGCCATGCGGACCTCGAGTTCGCGGTCGTGCATCACGACGTCGAGGAAGTCCGTCACGTCGGGCTGGAGCACCATCGCGGCCAT
>BQJV01000507.1 GCA_021604885.1 Acidimicrobiales bacterium | reverse complement strand
CGATCGGCGTGGTCAACAACTCGTTGTGGAAGCCGCTGAAGTCGCGGATCGCTTCGAGGATGAGGAAGTTCGGCGTGCAGGTGGTGAACTGGATGTTGGCGAGCGCCTCGATCGGCCCACAGTAGAGATGGGGCGCCATCTGGACGTAGTGGGTCTCCGCGATCGCCGCGATCTTCTTCGCCTCGAGGATGCCACCGCAGCGTCCGAGCGCCGGCTGCAGGATCGCGGCCGCGCCGGCCTCGACGACCCGGGCGAACTCCCACTTCGTGGTCAGCCGCTCGCCGGTGGCGACCGGGATCGAGGTGCCCCGCGCGACGCGGGCCATCTCGTCGACGTTCTCCGGCGGAACCGGCTCCTCGAACCAGAGCGGGTCGTAGGGCTCGATCGCCTTGGCGAGCCGAAGCGCACCGGCCGCCGTGAACTGGCCGTGGGTGCCGAACAGCAGATCCGCCTTCGTCCCGACGGCCTCGCGGATCGCGGCACAGAACTTGGCCGAGCGGTCGATCGCCTCCAGGGGCGGCATGTAGCCGTCGTAGACCGTGTAGGGCCCCGCCGGGTCGAACTTCACGGCGGTGAAGCCGAGCTGGTCGACCTCCTCGGCGGCGCGCTGCGCGGCGACCGCGGGGTCCGTGTAGACGGGATGGCCGTACTCGTAGACGTCCGTCGCCTCCGCCGGCGCGGGGTACAGGTAGGTGTACGCCCGCAGGCGGTCGTGCACCCGCCCGCCCAGCAGCTCGTAGACCGGGACACCGTGCGCCTTGCCGACAATGTCCCAGAGCGCACACTCGATCCCGCTGAGGACCGACCCCAGCGAGATGTCCGGCCGCAGCGTGTACCCGGCGCCGTAGACCTCCCGCCAGATGCGCTCGATGTGATGGGGATCGTTGCCGACGATGTGACGTTCGCAGACGTCTTCCGTCATACGGGCGACGACATCGGGGCTGAACGTGGCGGTGTAGACCTCGCCGTAGCCGACGATGCCGTCGTCGGTGACGAGCTTCACGAAGATGAAGTAGCGCCCGCCCATCGACGGCGGCGGATTGGCGACGACGAACGTCTCGAACGACTCGATCTTCATGGTCGGCCCTCCCCGTGGCGCTCGTGCGCACGCTAGTGCTGCCTCGCGCCGTCCTCATACAATCGCCGCGGTGGCCCACCCCCGTCGTCGTCTGACGCTCCTCCGCGGCACATGCACCGTGTGCGACCGCCGCTCGATCTTCACGGCGCGGACCGGACCGGGACACTCCATCCGCAATGTGCTCCGGTGTCGGCGATGTCATGCGTCCGCCCGCAATCGACACGTCGCTCTGCTGGCCCGCCGCCATCTCGGGATCCGCGCCCTCCGCGACCTGCGCGATTCGCCCGGACCGCCCCACATCCTGAACGCGTCGGCGACCAGCCCCCTCGCCGCAGCCCTCGGCGAGGCGGCGTACAACACCGAGTTCTGGAGCGACGTCACCCCGGGCGCATCCCGCGACGGCATCCGATGTGAGGATCTCACCACCCTGTCGTTCGCCGACGCTTCACTCGACCTCGTGATCAGCGAGGATGTGCTCGAGCACGTTCCCGATGTGGATCGAGCCCTCGAGGAGACACGCCGCGTGCTCCGGCCCGGTGGTGCGCACATCCTGACGGTGCCGTATTTCCCGAACGATCCGACCGTCGAACTGTTCGACGTGGTGGACGGCGAGTTCGTGCTGCGCGAGCCGATCAGGGTCCACCGTGATCAGGCCGGAAACGCGATCCCGACCTATCACCGTTTCGGTGGCGACTTCATGCGGCGCATCGAGGCCGCAGGATTCTCCGTCGAGGCTGTCACGTCAACCGACGACGACAGCCGCGCCCACGGCATCCGCGACTGCGTCAGCTTCCTCGCGGTCGCGCCCGGTTGACCTCGCCGAACACGATCACGTTGCGGCGCGCCTCGCCCCGCTTCACCTCGTCGATCGCCTCGTTGATGTCCTCGATCGGGAAGGTCTTCGAGACCAGTTCGTCGAGCTTCAAGCGCCCGTTCTGATACAGCGAGACGAGCAGCGGGATGTCGATCGGCAGCCGCCCGCCGCCCATCTTCGACCCGAGCACCCGCTGGCTGTTGCCGGCGATGTCCGTGGCGTCCACCTCCACCATCACGCCGGTGGCCGTCATGCCCACCAGCACGACGGCCCCACCCGGGGCGAGCAGCGAGAACGCCTGCTCGATCGCCGGCTTCGCTCCCACGGTGACGAAGACATAGTCGACGCCGGCGCCACCGGTGAGCGCGCGCACCTGATCGGTGACGTCGTCGGCCCCGGCGGAGACGCCGGCGGTCGCGCCGAATTCCCTGGCGGCGTCGAGCTTGTCGTCGGCGATGTCGACGGCGATCACCTGCGCGGCCCCCGCGATCGCGGCGCCCTGCACCGCATTGAGGCCGACGCCACCGCAGCCGATCACGGCAACGTCCGCGCCGGCTTCCATCCGTGCCGTGTTCGTCACCGCGCCGAAACCGGTGATCACGCCGCAGCCGAGCAGCGCGGCGCTCGTCATCGGGACGTCCGCCGGAACGGGCACCACCTGCGACTGGTCGACGATCGCCTCCTCGGCGAACGTGCCGGTTTTGAGCCCGTGCACCAGCGTGTCGCCGTTCGCATCGGTCAGCGGGCGGGTGCGGTCGATCGAGAAGCGGCCGGTGCAGGTCACCGGCATACCCTTCGCGCATCCCGGGCAAGCGCCGCAGCTGCGGATCAGCGAGACGACCACCCGATCACCGACCTCCACCGTGGCCACCCCGTCGCCGATCTCGGACACCGTGCCGGCCGCTTCGTGCCCATAGATCGCGGGGAGGGCGCCGCCCCAGGCACCGTCGATGAAGTGGATGTCCGAGTGGCAGATCGCGCACGCCTCGACGGCGACCTTCACCTGGCCGGGCCCCGGCTGCGCAACGGTGATGTCCTCGATGGAGAGCGGTGCTCCGAACGCACGACACACGGCAGCCTTGACCATCCGCGCACGCTACACCGGCGGTCTGGTCCTACGATCAAG
>BQJV01000506.1 GCA_021604885.1 Acidimicrobiales bacterium | reverse complement strand
GGTGGAGAAGGCGTTCTGGAACGCGGTCCGAGAGTGCGACCACGACACCGCGTTGGCCCTCCTGGGCGAGGACTGGCGTTCGACCGACACTCGAGGTGGCTCGTTCCTCGATTTCAACGCGCCCGAGCTCCGCGCGTTCCTCGCCGAGCTCGCTGACACACCGCGCGACCTCCAGATCGAAACCATCGCCGTGCGGGGCGATCGCCTCGCGCTCAATCGGTTCCGCAACGTCGAACCAGATCGTTCCTCGGGCACACCGGTCCGATTGCGCGACTACCTCCAGCTCACCCAGTTGCACGAGGAGGGTCTGATCGAACGCACGATCCTCTACGAACACGAGGACCTCCGCACCGCCCTCGACGAGCTCACCCGGTGCTACCGCGACGGCGAGGGAGCCGAGTTCGCCGAGATCATCGACCTCGCCTGGCGGCTCGGGAAATCGCAGGACACACCGACCGACGAGCGGGTGACGCTGCTGGCCGAACTGTGCTGGGACGACCTGCAGGTCGTCGATCACCAACCGCACGCCTGGCCGGACACGGACTTCGCGACCATCAGTACGGAGACCGCGTGGCTCGAGAATGGGCGGATGTTCACGTCGGAGTATCTCCGTATCGCTGGGGACGCGATCCTTCTCCGCAATCTGCGGGGCCTCGATGACGACCTCGTGCGGGACAACCTGGTCCTGATCACGATGCGTGACGGCAAGGCCGACCGCATCGAGTTCTTCGCCGCCGAACAGCGCGACCAGGCCAGCGCTCGCTTCGATGAGCTGACCAGCGCGGTGCCGGCCAACCTGGCGTCACGCCAGCTCGAGCAGTTCTGGCGCCTCGCCTACCGCGAACGCGATCTCGACGCCGCCTTCGCCCTGCTCCGTGACAGCTTCGTCAGTACCGACCACCGGCGCCTTGTCAGCTCACCGACTCTGACCAAGGACGAGGTCCGCGGCTTTCTGGAGCTGTTCATCGACGAATCGAAGAGCGAGATCGATCACGAATTCGAGGTCCTCACGACTCGCGGCGACCATCTCGTGCTCGCCCGAACCGACCCGCGTGACGGACGAAGCGGCTTCGGCCAGGAGATGCTCCAGCTGGTCGAGGTCGATTCGGACGGTCTCGCGGTGCGGGCCGTCAGCTACTCCCCCGCAGACCGCGACCGGGCCCAGCGTGACCTGGAGAGTCGGGCGGGTGTCGGCCCGGTCGACAACCAAGCCTCCGCGCTCCTGGGCAGGATCTACCACCTGGCGCTGGAGGCCGGAGCGTGGGAAGCCGCCATGGAACTGGTCGCAGACGACTGGGAGGGCGATGACCGGCGACCGCTGGTGGGCACGGCGATCACCAAGGCCGATCTGGCCGACTTCTATGCCTCCGCTGTCGACGACGAGGCGGAGACAAGAACCCGCGTCGACGTGATCGACACTGCGGGCGAGGAACTCGCAATCTGCTCCGCGACGGTGCTCAGGGGAGCGTCCCCGTTCGTGTCACCGGCGCTGATCGTGGTGGAAACGGACGGTTCACAGCTCCGATCGTCCACCGTGTTCGAAATCGACGATCTCGACGGGGCGGCGCAGGAACTGGAGCGCCGCCGATTCCGCGGCGCGGAGGGCGCGGCGTTCGTCGAGACGCTCGACCTCGCCTGGAGCTATCGCAACCTGTTCTACGACCTGGACACATACCGGAGTCTCCTCACCGACGACTTCGAGCTCGTCGACCATCGCGCCGTCAGCTTCGGTCGCATGAACGCGGACGAGTTTGTCGACGTCCTCGCGAACTCGCGAGACGTCACCGGATCGCGCCGATTCGCCCCGGGCCCGACCGTAGCCATCGACCACGGCGTGGTCCTCAACGACTCGTTGATCTCCAGTAGCGAGGCGAGCTGGCCCGTGCTGATGATCACGGTGTACCGCGGCGATCTGATGGAACGGCAGGAGCTCTTCGATGTCGCGGACCGCGACCGTGCGCTCGCCCGGTTCGAGCAACTGCGACCGGGCCGGCCGGCCGCGCCGACCGAACTGGCCAACCGGGCCACCGAAGGCCTCCGAGCGTTCTACAGCGCGATGTTCGACGACCGCGACCTCGACACCGCGATGGCGTTCATGACCGACGACTTCGTCGGAGACGATCGCCGGGGGCTCGTCGGCTCGACGATCGCCAAGCCGGACTTCTTCGAGAACTATCGGGAACTCCTCGAACACGAGGGACGGATCGACTGGACGGTCGACGTGTTGGCGGTCGCGGGCGAGCGGGTCGCCCTGACGCACGTGACCACGATCCGCTCCGGCTCGGGCTTCGCGACAGAGTTCCTCCTGGTTCCCGACGCCGACGAAACGGGGCTCTGCACCGCGGTTGTCGCGTTCGGGACCGACGATCTCGACGCCGCCACCGCCGAGATGAACCGGCGCTACCGCGTCGGCGAAGGTGCCGAGTTCGCCGCGACGCTGGACATCGGGTGGCACTCACAAGCGCTCTTCAAGGACCCGCCATCGCTTCGCGATCATCTCACCGACGACTTCGAGCTCGTGGACCATCGGCCGGTCAGCTTCGACACCTTGGATCGCGACGGCTACATCGACCTCCTCAACGACGGCAAGGATCTCATCGGTCAGCGCCGGCTGCGCGCCCGCCGCACGATCGCACTCGACCATGGAGTGATCCTCAGCGAAGCGGTCGCCGAGACCGACGAGATGTCGTGGAGTTGGCTGATGCTCGCCGTCCACCGTGACGGCAGGACCTGTCGTCAGGAGCTGTTCGAGGTGGTCGATCTCGATGCCGCGCTCGCCCGCTTCGATGAGCTACGGCCCGGCGGGCTTGCGTCGACAGAACTCCACAACCGGGCGACGGCGGCGATGCGGGCCTTCTACACGGCGATGTACGACAAACGGGACCTGGAGCGGGGTCGCGCGATGCTCAGTGACGATTTCGTGGGTTTCGACAATCGCCCGCTGGTCGCCGCGACGGTCGAAGCGGGCGTGCTCGACGAGAACTTCCGGGAACTGCTCGCTCACGACCGACTCGACTGGAC
>BQJV01000505.1 GCA_021604885.1 Acidimicrobiales bacterium | reverse complement strand
CGCGCAGACGGGCTCGGCTCCGCAGGCCGGGTTCCCATCCGTCGGTGACCGAGACGAACGCGGTCGTGATGCCGGCCGCGAGGAGCTGCGGCCGCACCTCCGCAAGAGCCCGCTGGACGGTCATCACGACCGCGTTCGTCTCGGTCACCGACGGATGGGAACCCGGCCTGCGGAGCCGAGCCCGTCTGCGCGAGCTCGTCGATGCGATGGCTGCGCCGGCATCTCGAGCCCGGCCGCCGCGGCTCGAGGTCCACGTCCGCCACGAGTGCTGCAACACCGAGGACCTCGACGAGCTCGTCGCCTGGATCGAGAGCGGAGCCGTCCGGATGCTCTCCTACAACGACCACACACCCGGCGGGATCAAGCTCGTCACGGGTCTGAGCGACGTCCGGGTGCAGCGATCCGGCATGACCCGAGAAGCGCTCCAGGCGCTTCAGGACCAGGCCATCGAGCGCCGGCCGGAGGGACAGGCCCAGGAGCGGAAGCTCGCCGCGGTCGCACGCGCCGCCGGCGCGTCGACCGCGAGCCACGACGCGGACGACGAGGAGGACCTCGCCCGCGACCTCGAGCTCGGGATCGCGTTCGCCGAGTTCCCGACATCGATCGCGCTCGCGCACGACTACCGGGCGCACGACATTCCGGTGCTGCTCGGCGCACCGAACCTGGTCCGCGGCGGTTCCCACCTCGGCAACCTGGCGGTTCGCGATGCCTGGGAGGCCGGCGTGGCCGACATGCTCTGCTCGGACTACCACTACCCGTCACTGCTCCAGGCGCCGTTCTCGCTCGTCGCACTCGGCGCGGCGCTGGCCGACGCCTGGGCAACCGTGTCGGCCACCCCGGCCCGAGTCGCCGGGCTGTCCGATCGGGGTGCGATCGAGCGAGGGCGCACCGCCGACCTCGTCGTCGTGGAACCGCCGACGGACGACCACGACGCCCGGGTGCGGGCCGTCGTCGTCGACGGTCGGGTGGCCATGCTCTCCCCATGAGCCGCGCCGAGCTGATCCTCTACGCGACGCCGAACGGCCCACTCGCCGACGCGCTGTACGAGCTGTTCGATCGCCTCCGACGCGACGCACCCACCACGGCGCAGACGTATCCGCCGCACTGCACCCTCACCGGCTTCTTCCATCGGGGGCGAGCCGACGTCGCGAGGGTCATCGACGACGCCCATGCCGCGGTCACAGCCGTGGCGCCGCCCGCGTCGGTGACCGTCGAGCGGCTTCGCCTCGCCCCGGACTGGGTCGGGCTCGAGCTCACCGCGCCCTGGCTCCTCGCCGTGACGGAAGCCTTCGCGGATCGACACGTGCTGGGCGACGGTGACGACGCCCTACGCCCGAAGGACTGGCTCCACCTGAGCATCGCGTACGGCGACGGCGATCTTGACACCGCCGCCAGTCTGGCGTCCGAGATGGACCCGACCCTCGACGCGGCATGGGACGTCGGCGTGTGGGAACGGGCGGCCGACGGGTCGTGGACCGATCTCAGTCGTCGTCGCTGATGCCGTCCTCGTCCAGCACGATCCGCGCCAGCTTCTTCGGCGCTACGAGCGTGTAGCTCGTCCGCACCCACTCACGGACCTCTTCCCAGCGGGCCTTCGAACTTCGCTTCGGGAGATCGAGCGAGACCCAGCCGTGGCGACCGAGTCCGTAGCCGGTCTCGAACGCCTTGTCGTCGCTCCCGATCACGGCGATCGCCTCTTCCTTCGGCAGCTTGAACGAGAGCCCGGTCGCATCGGGGCTGCAGAAGATGAAGTTCTTGTTCCGCACCCGGAAGGTCGGTTCGCCGCCCCACGCCTCGATGTCGACGCGCTCGGCCTCGGGCAGCTCGGCCACGATCGCTTCGAGCCGCGCCATGTTGTCCTGTGCCACGGAGGTCAGCTTGGCGTACCGACCGCCGGCGTCGCAACGGGCAGCGCGGCGACGAGCATCGCGACGAGCCGTTCGCCCGTCGCCCCGTCGTCGACCGGGAGCGTGAACCGGCCGGTGCTGCGGAGTCGGGCATAGCCCCCGACGGACGCGAGCAGGAGCCGCGTCCAATGGATCGCGTCGTCGTCGCTGACGCCGCACGATGCCAGGACCGAGGTGAGCGGCTCGCCGGCCGCCGCGACGGCGGCCGCGAGCTCCGGATCCTCGGTCGGCGGATGGATCGACAGGTCGTAGAGATCGGGGGACGCGGTCGCGAAGGCGAGATGGACCCGCACGATCGACTCGATTGCCGGCGGCCCGCTCACGCCGAGCGCGGCCGCGGTGACCTGGTCGCGCAGTCGGCCGAGGCCGTGGACCGCGATCGCCCGGCGCAACCCGTCGGCCCCGTCGACATGGGCGTAGAGCGACTGCGTGCGGATGCCCAGGCGACCGGCGACGGCGGCGAGCGAGATCGCAGCCGGACCCGACTCGGCGAGCAGGTCGACGGCGCTCGCCACCACATCGTCGCGGTTGATGCCGACACGTGCGGCCATCGGTCGTCCCTCCGGGGTTGCTCTTCCTGTCTGAATCTATCAGACTGATGACTGATGTCTACAGACGCCACGACCGCGGCACCGGGCGGTCCGCCGTTCCTCGAGGTCGACGACGACCCGATCGCCGTCATGGACGCCTATGCCGAACGGGGCTGGGGCGACGGACTCCCGCTCGTCGCTCCCACCGAAGCGCGGGTCGACGCCATGCTCGAGGGCGCGCCCGGCGACCCGGACGAGGTCATCGCCACCCTCCCACCGCGCGCCGGCGCAGCGACCCGCCGGATGATCGCGGTCAACGCCGTCCTGGCCGGCTGCGCGCCGGCGCAGCTTCCGGTGCTGATCGCCGCCGTGCGGGCGCTCGGTGCCCCGCAGCTCAATCTTCGCGGCGTCAACGCCACGACCCATCCGGTCGCGCCGCTCCTCATCGTCCACGGCGAGATCGCCGAGCGTGCCGGCTTCAACAGCGGCCTGGGCGCGTTCGGCCCCGGCAACCGGGCCAACGCCACGACCGGCCGCGCCCTGCGGCTGATCCTGCTCCACATCGCCGGCGCGGTCCCGGGCCCGGGCGACGCATCG
>BQJV01000504.1 GCA_021604885.1 Acidimicrobiales bacterium | reverse complement strand
CGACCACGATCATGCTGCTCGGCAACTATCGAGACACCCAGTGCGGCTGCAAGGCGTTCCGCAGCGACGTCGCCCGCATCGTGTTGGGAGCCGGAAGGATCGACGGTTTCGCGTTCGACATCGAGATCCTTCACCTCGTCGAGCGCTACGGACTCTCGTTGAAGGAGGTGCCGGTCGAGGTCGTGAACAGTGAGACCAGCACCGTGCGGGCGCTCCACGACGGGCTGGCCGTCGGTCGTGACATCCTGCGTATCCGCCGCATCGCTCGGCGGGGCGGCTATCCATCGCTACCGCCCGATGCTCTGCCGACAGACTCCTGAGCATCGATCCCGCCCCCAGCACCCGAAAGTAGATTGGTGACGTGACGACCGACTTCGACGCGATCTTCAAGGCCTATGACGTCCGGGGCACCGTCCCCGACCAGTTCGACGCCGACGGCGCCCGCGCGATCGGCGGCGCCTTCGCCCGCTTCGTCTCATCCAAGGGCGAGACATCCATCGTGGTCGGCCACGACATGCGACCCGAGGGTCCGGAGTTCTCCGCCGCGTTCGGCGACGGCGCCAACGACCATGGTGTCGATGTCGTGGACGTGGGTCTCTGTGCGACGGACATGATGTACTACGCGTCCGGCGTCCTCGAGATGCCCGGAGCCGTGTTCACCGCCTCGCACAATCCGGCCGGCTACAACGGCATCAAGATGTGCCTCGCCAAGGCGGCGCCCATCGGATCCGACAGCGGCCTGGACGTGATCAAGCAGATGGCCGCGGCGGGCCCCGATCCCACCGGCGCGAGGGGCGGCCGCAGTGAGCAGGACATGCTCGGGGGCTATGTCGAACACGTCCACAGTTTCGTCGACACGTCCGCCCTGAAGCCGCTCAAGGTCGTCGCCGACACCGCCAACGGCATGGGTGGGCTCGTCCTGCCCGCGGTGATGGCCGATCTCCCGTTCGTCGTCGATCATCTGTTTCCCGAGCTCGACGGCACGTTCCCGAATCATCCGGCAGACCCGATCCAGCCCGAGAACCAGAAGGATCTCATGGCACGAGTGCTCGCCACCGGCGCAGACATCGGCCTCGCCTTCGACGGCGACGCGGACCGCGTGTTCGTCGTCGACGAGACGGCTCGCGCCATCTCGGGGTCGCTCACCACGGCGATGGTCGCCCGCTCGATCCTCGAGCGCGAGCCGGGTGCCACCGTGATCCACAACCTCATCTGTTCGAAGACCGTGCCGGAGGTCATCGCCGAGGGCGGAGGCACCGCGGTGCGGACGAGAGTCGGCCACAGCTTCATCAAGCAGGTCATGGCCGAGACCGGTGCGGTGTTCGGTGGGGAGCACTCCGGCCACTACTACTTCCGCGAGAACTACCGGGCCGACAGTGGGCTCATCGCGGCGCTGGTCGTGCTCGAGGCATTGAGCAACCATGGCGCCGGCCTCGCCGATCTCGTGTCCACACTCGACCGCTACGCGGCCTCCGGCGAGATCAACACGAAGGTGGACGATGCCGCCGCGGTCATCGAGCGTGTGGCTGCGGCGTACCCGGACGCCGATCAGGACCGGATGGACGGGCTCACGGTCGACCACGGCGACTGGTGGTTCAATCTCCGTGCGTCCAACACGGAGCCGCTGCTCCGACTGAATCTCGAAGCCGCCACGGCCGAGGACGTGGAGCGTCGGGTGGACGAGGTCCGTGCCCACTTCGGCTGACGCGGACGCACCGTGCGGGATCGCCGCGGGTTCGGCCCGGTTGCTGATTGACTGTCTGGCAGCCGCCAGTCCTGGAGGACCGACATGACACTCGACGCCCGCCTGCTCGAGATCCTCGCCTGCCCCGTCGACAAGGGCCCGCTCTACTACCTCGAAGACGAGGCTGCGCTGTACAACCCGCGGCTGCAGAAGCGCTATCGCATCCACGAGGGCGACATCCCGGTGATGCTGCCCGACGAGGCGGAAGACGTCTCGGACGACGAACACGGCCGCCTGACGGCGAAGATCGAGGCGGACGGCGTCGCCCCGACCTTCGAGGCGTAGTCGAACGTTCCCATGTCCGCCGAAGAGCTGCTCGAAGCGCTTCGCCACCTGCCTGACCAGGTGCGCGACGCGGCCGTCGCGGCTGCAGACGTGGACGATCTGCCCGAGCGTGAGGGCATCGCACAGGTGGCGGTGTTCGGGGTCGGTGGCAGTCGCGTCGCGGCCGACGTCATCGAGGCGCTCGGCGAGGTGCGGGGCACCGTGCCGATCATCGCGACCGGCGCTCGCTGCCCGTCGTGGGTGGGGGAGTCCACGCTGGCGATCGCGCTGTCGCCCTCCGGTGACGATCAGGCAACACTTGCTGCTGCCGAGGCGGCGCGGGAGGCCGGCGCCCGGCTGGTGGCGGTCACCGCCGGCGGCGCGCTGGGCGACATCTGTCGCGAGTGGGGTGTTTCCATCGTGCCGGTCGACGCCGAAGCCGGTCCGGCGGCCGGGTTGGGCGTCTCGATCGTCCCCGTCCTGGTCCTGCTCGAGCGTCTCGGATTGGCGGCGGGCATGAGTCGGGCGATCTCGGGAACCGCCGAACAACTCGCCCAGCGGCACGCGGCGCTCGACGAGGACCTCGGGGCGGTGGAGGCGCTCGCCGCCACGCTGCCGGGCAAGATCGCGATCGTCACCGGCGCCGGGGCGATGGGCAAGCACGCCGCTCGGCGCTGGGTGCAGGAGATCGATCGCGTCGGCGGGGTGGCCGCGGTCCGCCGTCGACTCCCGACCGGCCCGATCGATGTGGTCACCGGTGTTCGTCTTGCCGATGCCTCGGCCAACGGTGCGGTCCTGATCGTGTTGCGGCACGACTTCGAGCCGCCCGGTCTCGACGGCGGTGTGGCGCTGCTCGACGGCGAGTTCGACGAGATCCACACCTTCGTCGCCGGGGGCGACGGCCCGCTCGCGCAGCTGCTCGATCTCGTGCTGCTGGCGGACGCGGTGGCCGCGGCGCTGGTCCGTCAGACCGGGGATTGAAATGGAGCTCCTGGAGGGCCGGGTCCGTGACTACGACTGGGGGTC
>BQJV01000503.1 GCA_021604885.1 Acidimicrobiales bacterium | reverse complement strand
GTTCATCGAGCTCCTGGATGAGCGACCGGCTGTCCTCCTGGGCTCCGATCACAACCGCCCGGTCCTGTCCGCGGGCCCGGGTGTGACTGCGGGCCGCGACGACGGCGCTCAGGGCGAGCCACGGCATCAGGATGAGCGCGGACGCGACGATGACGAAGCGGGGCATCGAGACGGCGCCCACCATCAGCTGCAGGGCCGAGACGGCAACGACGCCGCCGGTCACGGCGGCGATCGCTGCGGCCGCGATCTGGCGCGGCCGTCGGGGAACGTCGGGCAGCCCCACCGAATAGGTCGCCATCGCGACGAGACCGATGAAGGCGATCGCCCACGGCAGCCGGAAGCTGTCGGTGAAGTCGTAGGGGCGTTCGGCGATCCATGCCGCGTGGGCCTTCGACGATCCGAGGATGACGGCAGCGATGCCGCCGTACGCGAGAACGAAGGGGAACCGGCGGGTCAGCATGTCCATGCGCCCGTCGCCGCGGCCTCATGGGCCGTTCGGAACCTCTCCATGCAGTCCCATCGGCACACGCCCATGGTTCTCAAGGCCCAGATCGCGCCAAATCAGCGCGAAACCCGCCACGAGGTGCGGGCCCCGCGGCCCGCGAACGCCCTGCTCAGCCCAGCAAAGGGGCCAGGAACCGGCCGGTGTGGCTCTCCGGCAGCTCGGCGATCTCCTCCGGCGTGCCGCAGCCGACGAGCTGGCCGCCACCCGACCCGCCCTCGGGACCGAGATCGATCAGCCAGTCGGCGGTCTTCAGGACGTCGAGATTGTGCTCGATCACCAACACCGTGTTGCCCTGATCGACGAGCCGGCCGAGCACGCCGAGCAGCTTGCGGATGTCCTCGAAGTGCAGGCCAGTGGTCGGCTCGTCGAGGATGTAGATCGTGTGGCCCGTGCTGCGTTTTGCGAGCTCGCTCGCGAGCTTCACCCGCTGGGCCTCGCCGCCCGACAGCGTCGGGGCCGGCTGTCCGAGTCGGACGTAGCCGAGACCGACATCCACCAAGGTCTGCATGTGGCGGGCGATCACGGGCTGGTTCTGGAAGAACTCCAGGGCGTCCTCGCACGGCAGCTGCAGCACCTCGGAGATGTTCTTGCCCTTGAAGTCGATCTCGAGGGTGTCGCGGTTGTAGCGCTCGCCCTTGCACACCTCGCACGGCACGTAGACGTCGGGCAGGAAGTGCATCTCGATCTTGATGGTGCCGTCGCCCTGACAGGCCTCGCAGCGGCCACCCTTCACGTTGAACGAGAAGCGCCCGGGGAGGTAGCCGCGGACCTTCGCCTCCTGGGTCTGGGAGAACAGCTTGCGGACGTGGTCGAACACGCCGGTGTAGGTGGCCGGATTCGACCGCGGTGTCCGCCCGATCGGCGACTGGTCGATGCCGATCACCTTGTCGAGGTTCTCGATGCCCTCGACGCGGGTGTGGAGACCGGGTGGCACCTTCGAGGAGTAGATCCGTTGCATGAGCGAGCGATGGAGGATCTCGTTGACGAGGGAGCTCTTGCCCGATCCCGACACGCCGGACACACAGACGAACATCCCGAGCGGGAACTCGACGTCGATGTTCTTCAGATTGTTCTCGCGCGCTCCACGGACCACGACCTTGCTGCCGTCCCCGATACGACGCACGCCGGGCACCGGGATCTCCCGCTTGCCGGACAGGTACTGCCCGGTGATGGACTCCTTGTTCTTCAGGAGCTGCTTGTAGGTGCCGGAGTGCACGATCTGACCGCCGTGCTCCCCGGCGCCGGGACCGATGTCGACCACATGATCGGCGATCTTCATCGTGTCCTCGTCGTGTTCGACGACGAGGACCGTGTTGCCGAGGTCGCGCATGCGCAGGAGGGTCTCGATCAGGCGCTGGTTGTCTCGTTGGTGCAGACCGATCGACGGCTCGTCGAGCACGTAGAGCACCCCGACGAGACCGGAGCCGACCTGCGACGCGAGGCGGATCCGCTGCGCTTCACCACCGGCCAGCGTCGCCGCGTTGCGCGACATGCTCAGGTAGTCGAGCCCGACGTCGAGCAGGAACCCGAGGCGGGCGTTGATCTCCTTCAACACCTGCTCCGCGATGATCGTGTCGCGGTCGTTGAGCTCCATCTCGCCGAGGGTCTTCGCCGCGTCGGCGATCGACATGGAGCAGAGATCATGGACCGTGTGGCCGGCGATCGTGACGGCCATTGACAACGGGTTCAGGCGTGACCCGCCGCACTCGGTGCAGTGCACGAGGCGCATGTAGCCCTCGATCGCCTCGCGGGCCGCATCGCTCTCGGACTCGGTGTGGCGACGCATCAGGTAGGGAACGACGCCCTCGTACTTGGCCTGATAGGTGCGGGTGCGGCCGTAGCGGTTCTTGTAGCGGACCTGGAGCCGACCCTTGACGCCCTTCGCGTAGAGCAGGAGATCGCGCTGCTTCTTGGTCAGCTTCTCCCAGGGCTTGTTCATCGGGATGGAGTACTCGTCGCAGATCGATTCGACGAGACGTGAGAAGTAGCGGCTCCGGCCGCCTGCCCACGGACTGATCGCGCCGCCTTCGATCGTGGCGTCGGGATCGGGCACGACGAGCTGGGGGTCGACCTCGAAGACCGTGCCGAGGCCGTCGCAATGGGTGCACGCGCCATAGGGCGAGTTGAACGAGAAGTTCCGCGGCGCGAGCTCCTCGAACGACTTTCCGTCGGACGGGCGCGAGAGGTGTTGGCTGAAGACGATGGTCTCCGGCTCGCCGTCGCCCGAACGAGGCACGATCTGCATCTCCGCCACGCCGCCGGTGAGGGTGAGCGCGGTCTCGATCGAGTCCGTCAGGCGCCGCTCGATGCCGTCGCGCAGGACGAGTCGGTCGACCACGACCGAGACGTCGTGGGTTTCGTAGCGCTCCAGCTCGAGTTCGAGCTCCTCGGCGAGTTCGAGCGGCTCACCGTCGACGATCGCCCGTGCGAATCCCTGGGTGGCGAGATCCTGGAGGAGGGTGTCGTAGGTGCCCTTGCGGCCCCGCACGACCGGCGCGAGCACCTGGAACCGGGTGCCCTCCTCCATCGC
>BQJV01000502.1 GCA_021604885.1 Acidimicrobiales bacterium | reverse complement strand
CCCGACGAGACCAAGCCGATCATCCACATCGACTTCGAGCCGGCCGAGGTCGACAACCACTACCGGGTCGACGTCGAGGTCGTCTGCGACGTGGCCGCCGCGCTCTGGGAGCTGAACGAGCAGCTCGGCGATTCGGTGTCGTACGAGTGCGAGAAGTTCGCGCACATCCGGAAGCACGTCCTCCACGAGCTCGCCACCAAGGGCGACGGCTTCGACGACATCGATGCCGAGGATCCCGCCTTCGCCGAGGCCCGCGCGGCCGCGCTCTCCGACGGGTTCCCGATGACCCCGCAGCGCATCCTGCGCGATCTCCGCGCGTTCATGGACGACGAGGACATCCTCATCTCCGACGTGGGCGCCCACAAGATGTGGGTGGCGCGGCACTATCCGGCCTTCGCGGCGGGCACCGTCCTCATCTCGAACGGATTCTGCTCGATGGGGATCGCGTTGCCGGGAGCGATGGCGGCGAAGATGGTGCACCCGGACCGGAAGGCGGTGGGGCTCTGCGGAGACGGTGGCTTCCTGATGAACGTGCAGGAGCTCGCCACCGCGGTACAGTACGAGATCCCGTCGATCACGCTCGTCTGGGAAGACCACGCCTACGGGCTCATCGCGTGGAAGCAGGAGGCGCAGTTCGGGAAGACGTCCCACACCGACTTCAAGAACCCCGATCTCGTGAAGCTCGCCGAGGCGTTCGGCGCGTTCGCGACCCGGGTCGAGTCGGTCGACGGCTTCCGGGCCGCGCTCGACGCGGCGGCGGGGGAGACGTCCCGTCCGTCGGTGGTGGTGGTGCCCGTCGACTACCGTGAGAACATGAAGCTGACCCGTCGCCTCGGACAGCTCGTCGCGCACTAGCCGACATCGAGGAGGACCGCATGGACCGCTACCCCCTGGAGATGCCCGGCTTCACCGACCCGAACCCGGAGTGGACGGCGGTGGAGACGCCCTTCGATCGTGGCGTCATCGCCGAGGTGCAGATCGCGCCGACCGCGGCGCTCGATCAGGCGCTCGCCGTCGCGCGGAAGACCCAGGACACCTCGTGGAAGAAGACCCCGGCCTGGAAGCGGGCGGAGATCGTTCGCAACGTGGCCGGACAGATCCGATCGCGCCACGAGGAGCTGGCGATGCTGATCGCGTCCGAGGGAGGGAAGCCCCTCACCGACGCCCGGGTCGAGGCGACCCGCGCCGCGGTCACCCTCGAGGAGTGCGCGGCGGTGGCCGAGCGACTCGAGGGCCGTCAGTGGTCGATGCAGCGCGCCCCGGGTTCGGAGTCGAAGCTCGCGTTCACCATCCCCGAGCCGATCGGGGTGGTGCTGGCCATCTCCGCGTTCAACCATCCGCTGAACCTGGTCTGCCATCAGGCCGGCGCCGCGATCGCGGCGGGCAACACCTGCGTGTTGAAGCCCGCGACCTCGACGCCGATCTCCGCCATCGAGCTCATGCGCATGTTCCGGAAGGCGGGCCTCCCCGAGGAGGTCCTCCAGACCGTGGTGTGCTCGGGCAAGGCCGCGAGCCGGATGGTGGAGAGCGACCTCGTCGACTTCATCACCTTCATCGGCTCGAAGAAGGTGGGATGGGGCATCCGGCGCGCGATGGCCGACGGCACCCGGATGGCCGCCGAGCACGGCGGACAGGCGGCGTCGATCGTGCTCGACGACGCCGACCTCGACCACACCATCGCCCGCATCCTGAAGGGCGGCTACTACCACGCCGGACAGGTGTGCGTGTCCACCCAGCGGCTCTACGTGACGAAGGGCATCGAGTCCCGCTTCACCGAGAAGCTCGTGACCGGCGCGAAGAAGCTCGTGGAGGGCGACGCCCGCGACGCCGACACCGACGTGGGGGCGCTGATCGAGACCAGCGAGGTCACCCGCGTGAAGGAGTGGGTGGACGAGGCGAAGGCCGGCGGCGCCGAGGTACTCCTCGGGGGTGAGGCCCGCTCGAAGACGCTCTACGGCACCACCGTCCTCCGTGGTGCCGCCGACGACTCGAAGGTCATCCAGGACGAGATCTTCGGTCCGGTGGTGGTGGTCCAGCCGGTCGAGTCGCTGGACGAGGCCATCGCGCGCGTCAACGCGTCGCGGGATCCCTTCCAGGCCTCGATCTTCACCCAGGACATCGATGACGCGTTCCGCGCCGCCCGCGAGGTGGAGGCGGCGGCGTTCATGGTCAACGAGCTCACCGCGTTCCGGGTCGACTGGATGCCCTTCGGCGGTCGCAAGGAGGCCGGCCTCGGCCTCGGCGGCGTCGAGCACGGCATCCACGACATGACCGAGGAGAAGCTGATCGTGATCGAGACGCGCTAGCGCGCCGCGATCTCACCAGATCTCCTCGATCGCGAGACGTGTCCCCACCGCGACCCCCCGGCGATCCTGGACGTGGGATCCCCGCGCGGACGCCGGCCACCGCACCTCGACGTCGACCGTGTCCCGTCCGGGAAGGCCGACGTGGACGGCGAGGTGCGACTGCGACGCGAAGCCGCCGTGGCCCATCACCTCCCGCATGGCCAGGAGATGGTCGGCATCGCCGAGGTGTTCCGCCTCGTACACGAGGACGCGGGCGCCGATCGCGCTCCGGTTCGCACCGGCGGCGCGGTCGGGGCGACGTCCTCCCGTGAGCGAGATCACGAGCCAGTCGTCGTCGTCGGTGACGTTGTCGAAGATCAGGTTCTGCGTGGGGCTGTGCTCGTTGCCGACCAGCGCGTCGAGATCACCGTCGGCATCGAGGTCGGCCCACACGATCGCGTCGGTGGATCCCTCGCCGAGGGCGGCGAGCTCCTCGAAGTGGCCGGCTCCGTCGTTCAGGTAGAGGTGGTTCTGATCGGCGGAGCGGAAGTCGCCGTTACCGGCGGCGAGGTCGAGGTCGCCGTCGTGGTCGACGTCGCCGAGGGCGAGGGTGTTGGTGTCGCGGTTGCCGAACGCGTCCTCGCCGGTGAAGTATCCGGTGCCGTCGTTCCGGTAGAGCCGGTTCTGCCGGTCGACGTCGCCCCAGTTCGCGACCGCCACGTCGACGTCGCCGTCCCCGTCGAGGTCGCCG
>BQJV01000501.1 GCA_021604885.1 Acidimicrobiales bacterium | reverse complement strand
GCCGAGCGCCGTCGAGTCGCGTCCACGCAGCCTCGACCGCGTCGAGCGAATCGATTCGCACCTGGCCCTTGCCGTCGTAGCCGAACCGGGCCGCTTTCGCGATGACAGGCACGCCGAGGTCAGCGACGGCATCGTGCAGCTCGTCGAGCGTCCGGGCCGACCGCCACGGGGCGACCGCGACGCCGGCGGCTTCGAGCGCCTGCTTCTCCTTCTCCCGATCCTGGGCAGCGGCGATGACCGAACCGGAAGGCCGCACGGGCAGACCGGCGTGCGTCGCCGCGTCGGCCAGACCCGGGTCGACGTTCTCGAACTCCCAGGTGACGACATCGGCCTCGGTCAGGAAGCGAGCCCGAGCCGTGTCGTCGTCGAACGGCGCGGCGATCTCGATCTCCGCGATGCTCCCTGCCGGGCTGTCCTTCTCCCCACCGGTGAACACGACGACGCGATAGCCGTGCTGATGCGCCACCTGCGTCAACATCCGACCGAGCTGCCCGCCGCCGACGATGCCGATCGTGGAACCGGGGAGCAGCGGGTCGGCCATGGTCAGCGATCCAGCTCGATGGCCCGGACCTGCGAATTGCGCTGGGCCCGGTAGGCGTGGAGGGCGTCGGCCAGCGCGTCGTCGTGGCGGGCCAGCATCGCGACCGCGAGCAGTGCGGCGTTGGTGGCGCCGGCCGGCCCGATCGCCATCGTCGCGACGGGTACGCCGCCGGGCATCTGCACGATCGACAACAGCGAGTCGAGCCCGTTGAGGGCGCGACTCCTGATCGGGACACCGATCACCGGGACGATCGTGTGGCCGGCCACCATGCCGGGAAGATGGGCGGCACCACCGGCCCCGGCGATGACCACCTGGAGGCCGCGGGACTCCGCGGATTCCGCGTACTCGACCATGAGGTCGGGGGTGCGATGCGCCGACACGACGCGCGCCTCGTGGGCCACGCCGAAATCACCGAGGGTGTCGGCGGCGAGGCGCATCGTCTCCCAGTCGGAGTCGCTGCCCATGATCACGCCGACGAGCGGATCGTCACTCACGCGGTCGTCCCTCCCGAGCTCCCGACCAGTCTGCATCCTCGCGCGGTGGACGCCACGCGCGTGGGATGAGTTTTCGTCATGTCGCCGCGCGTCGGATCGCGTCGACGACACGCGGCGCAGCCGGATACGCGGCCGGCGCCAAAGGCGAGCCGGTCAGCGCGGCGAACGCCTCCTGATACACGCCGGCGGCGAGCTCCGCGAGCGGTTGGTCGAGCGGCGGCGGGTCGCCCTCGCCGCGATAGCCGCGCTCGGCGTAGACGAGCCGCACGGCTTCCTTGTCGAGGTTCTCCGGCTCGAGGCCCGACGCCAGCCGCGCCTCGACCGTCGATGCGCGCCAGTAGCGGGAGCTGTCCGGCGTGTGCACCTCGTCGATGATCGTCAGCCGGTCGTCGTCGTCGAGCCCGAACTCGTACTTCGTGTCCACGAGTACCAGGCCCGCGTTCGCCGCGACCTCCTGGCCGCGGGCGAAGACCTCGAGTGCTACCGTGCGCACCTCGTCCCACCGCGTCGCGTCGACCAGTCCGCTGGCGACGATGTCGCGCTCGGTGATCGGCTCGTCATGAGCGCCCTGTTCGGCCTTCGTGGTCGGCGTGATCACCGGCTCCGGCAGCGCATCGTTCTTGGTCATGCCGTCGGGGAAGGCCAGGCCGTAGATCTCCCGCTCCCCCGCGGCGTACTTCGTCCACAGCGCCGTGGCGGTCGAGCCGGAGAGCCGGCCCCGCACGACGACCTCGACGGGCAACGTGCGACACCGGCGGCCGATCGTGACGTTGGCGTCCGGGACGGCGACGACGTGTGACGGCACGATGTCGGCGATCCGCTCGAACCACCACGCCGCGAGCTGGTTGAGGACCTGGCCGCGGTAGGGCACGGTGCCGAGCACATGGTCGAACGCGCTGATCCGGTCGGTCGCGATGAGGGCAAGGGTGTCGCCCAGATCGACGATGTCACGTACCTTGCCGCGGATGACCGGGCCGAGATCCGCGACGTCGGCCGCGTCGATCCCGTCGAACGGATCGGCCCACGCGGGGCCGAGCTCGATGGTCATCGAGCGGCCCCGACGAACGCCTCGAACACGGGGAGCCCCGACCCCTCCTGCGGACCCGACGGGCGTTGCCAGGAGAGGACGTGGTCCTCGGGATGGGGCATCAGCCCGACCACGGCGCCGGACGGGTCGCACAGCCCGGCGATGTCGTTGACGCTTCCGTTCGGGTTCGCCGGGTAGGCGCCGTCCGCCGGCTTCAACGGCTCCTCGATGGGTGCCGCGCCCGTGTGCATGTAGCGGAAGGCGACCTGGCCTGCGTCCTCGAGCGCCTGGGTGACGCCGTCGTCGGTGACGGCGATGCGGCCCTCGCCGTGCGCGATCGGACATCGGATGACCGCACCCTGCGCCCCCGACAGCCAACCCGGCGTGGCGACGTCCACCCGCAGGGTGACCCATCGGCACTCGAAGTGGCCGCGGGCGTTCTCCGTGAGCGTGACGGACCTGGGTGCTGACATCGGGCCCGGCAGCAGACCGGCCTTCACCAGCACCTGGAAACCATTGCAGATTCCGAGCACGGGCTTGCCCGCGGCCACGATGGCGGCGAGCTCGTCGGCGAACCAGGTACGCAGCTCGAGTGCGAGCCGGCCGCCCGCGCCGAGGGCGTCGCCGTAGCTGAACCCGCCCGGCAGCAGGACCGCAGCGTGGTCGGTGAACGCGACCCGACCGTCGCGCAGTTCGTTGACGTGCACGATGCGGGGGTCACCCCCGGCGAACTCGATCGCCTGGGCGGCCTCGCCGTCGCGGTTCGTGCCGGACGCGTGAGGAATGAGGACCGGTGGCGCGGTCATCGCGCACCTCCGGTGAAGGCGGCGACCGCATCGTCGATGCTCACCTCGATGATCGTGTGGCTCGCCTGCTCGATGCCCTCCGCGTCATCGGCGGCATCCGGCACCCGGACCACGATGCGATCGTCGTCCATCACCTCACCGATGCGCCGGCCGAATCCGGCGAGGGCCTCC
>BQJV01000500.1 GCA_021604885.1 Acidimicrobiales bacterium | reverse complement strand
CATCGGCCGCACGCGTCGCGGAACCCGCCGCGCCGATCGGCGACGTGGCGCTGAGGGTCGAGGGTGTGACACGCAGCTTCGGCGGCATCCAGGCGGTCTCGGACGTGTCGTTCGAGGTACACGACAACGAGATCGTCGGGTTCATCGGACCGAACGGCGCCGGCAAGACCACCCTCTTCGACGTGATCGGCGGATCCACACCTGGCGACGCCGGCACCATCGACCTCCGCGGCGTTCCGCTGCATCGACGCTCGCCGAGCGCACGAGCCCGCGCCGGCCTCGGACGATCGTTCCAGGACGCCCGCCTCTTCCCCGCCCTCACGGTCGAGGAGACGATCGCCGTGTCGCTCGAGCGCTGGATCCGCTGGGGCGGTCCCGTCACCGCCGCGCTGCATCTCCCGATGGCGTTCGACAGCGAGGCCTCCGTCGCCAAGCGAGTCGACGAACTCATCGAGCTCATGAGTCTCCAGCGCTACCGGCACAAGCGCATCCGGGAGCTGTCCACCGGGACGAGACGCATCGTCGACATCGCCTGCGTCATCGCCCACCGACCCACGGTCATCCTGCTCGACGAGCCGTCGAGCGGCATCGCCCAGCGCGAGGTCGAGGCCCTGGCCCCGGTGCTCGAGCGGCTGCGTTCGGAGATGGGCGCGTCGCTGCTCGTGATCGAACACGACATGAACCTGCTGGCATCCATCGCCGACCGGGTCGTCGCGATGGACCAGGGCGCGGTGATCGCCACCGGCGTGCCCGACGACGTTCTCAACGACCCACGCGTGATCGCCGCCTACCTTGGAACGGATGAGGCTGCGATCAGCCGCTCGGGTCTGAGGCCGGACAACTGATCGAGGATCGGGGCGAGCGCCCCGTGACCGAACCAAGGGGGAGCACATGCAACCAGCATCGGCAGAAGGGGGCGGGGGCGACCTCGGCCGTCAACTCAAACGCTACGGACCGCTCGCGCTGATCGCGATCGTCGTGATCGTCGTCGTGATCGTCGTGGCGTCGAGCGGCGGGGACGACGATCCGGTCGCGGATGACAACGGCGACGCTGACATCGGCGACCCGAACGACCCGGCCGATCCGGACGATCCTGCAGACCCCGATGACCCCGCCGATCCCGACGATCCGGCCGATCCGGCCGATCCCAGCGGGCCCCGAATCGATGTGAACGGGCGCGAACTCAACGACGGCGTGATTCCCATCAGTTGGGCGCGCGAGCAGGGTGTGGAGGACGACTACGAGTGGGGTGACCGCTGCGACCGTGAGCGCGGCACCATCGCCGTCCCCGACGTCTTCGCCGTCGAGTGCGTCGCCGTATTCGATGGCGACAACGGCGGCGCGACCGCCCAGGGCGTCACCGAGGACACGATCGTCATCGCCTGGTACCAGGCGCAGGAGCAGGACCCGATCCTCAACTACATCACCTCGGCGATCATCAACGACGACACGAACGCGCAGGAAGAAGCCACCGTGCGCGCGCTGATGGAGTACTTCGAGACCTACTACGAGACCTACGGGCGTTCCGTGGAGCTCGTGGTCGTCCCGGCCAGCGGCAACGTCGCCGATGTGGGCGCCGCCGTGGCGGACGCGAAGTTCATCGTCGAACAGGTCAAGCCCTTCATGGTGTGGGGCGGGCCCAACCTGACGAACGCGTTCGCCCAGGAGCTCCACGCCAACGACATCCCGTGCTTCAGCTGCACTGTCGGCGTGAACTTCGACTACTACGAAGAACGTCCCGGCATGGCGTATGTCGTCGGCAAGGGCGGCGAGCAGCTCGACCTGCTCGTGGCGGAGTATGTCGCCAAGCGGCTCGCGGGCGACCCGGCGATCCATGCCGGTGACGAGTCGATGCACGACACCGAGCGTGTCTTCGGACGAGTCTGGACCACCACGGGCGAGGGTTCGGAGCTGGCCAACGAGCGCTTCGAGCAGAACCTCGCCGACCTCGGCGTGGAGATCACCGAGTCGCAGAGCTATGTGCTCGACCCCGCATCACTGCAGGAGTCGGTGACCACGATCATCACCAAGCTCAAGGAGGCCGGCGTCACCTCGGTGATCGTGAGCACGGATCCGATCGGCCCGCGCGACCTCACCTTCGAGGCGACCGCGCAGAACTACTTCCCCGAGTGGATCGTGACGGGCTCCGTGTTGGTCGACACCACCGCGTTCGCCCGCTCCTACGACCAGGAGCAGTGGCAGAACGCGTTCGGCATCTCGAACCTGTCCGCCCGCGTCGCCCAGAGCGCCGGCGGGATCTTCTCGATCTACGAATGGTTCCACGGTGAGCGGCCACCCGCGGACGACACGATCGGGGTCCTGTCGCCCACACCGCAGACGTTCTACTCGTTCCTCCAGTCCACCGGCCCCGAGCTCACCGTGGAGAACTTCAACCACGCCGTGTTCGCCGGTGTGCCGACGGTGCGAGCCCTGACGTCACCGTCGCTTTCCTGGGGAAGCGAGGGCATCTGGCCGGCCGATCTCGAGCCGGACTATCGCGGCGTCGACGACATCAGTGAGATCTGGTGGGACGTGGACCAGGAAGGCATCAACGAGATCGAGGACGAAGGCGTCGGCATGTGGCGCTGGGTCGACGGCGGCCTGCGCTTCCAGCCCGGCGAGATCCTCGAGGGCCCACCGAAGGCGTTCGTCATGGAGGACTCGGTCGACATCTACGAACAGCGCCCGGGCGACGAGCAGTATCCGGGCACCTACGAGCCGCTGCCCGTGGGCTGACCACCGACCCAGGTCTGATCCACGGTCAGGTCCGGTGACAACGCAACCAGATCGGCTCGACGGCCGGGGGTGATCGATCCCCGGTCGTCGAGACCGACGACCGCCGCCGGGTTGGCGGACGCCGCCCGTAGCGCTCTCTCCAGGTCGATCCCCGCCTCATTCGCGCAGAACCGGACCGCGGCGTCCATGGTCAGCGCACTGCCCGCCAGCGTGCCGTCGGGCAGGCGCGGCACGCCGTCCACCAGAGCGATATCGGCACCACCGAGCCGTCCGCTGCGCCAACCGACCGCGTCCGAGACGAGCACG
>BQJV01000499.1 GCA_021604885.1 Acidimicrobiales bacterium | reverse complement strand
GGTGTCGAAGTCGCCCGCCGCACCCGCACGGGTGAAGCCGGACATGTAGAGACAGTTCGTCCGCCGTCCCGTCAGGTCGTCGTTGAAGCGGCAGAACTCGCCGTTGAAGTCGTCGAAGTAGTCGCTGCCGGCGGTGCCGGTGTCGAGATCGATCCAGTAGGTCGCCGGGCAACCGGCGCCGCTCTCGACGCCGCTGCCCTTGTCCGAGGTCTCGGCCTCGATGCCGAAGTTGATCTCCTCGAACCGCACGCCGGCGAGCTCGATGCGGTTGCCGTTCTCCCATGCGTTCCAGAAGTGCTGGACGTGCGACGTCGGCACCTCGAACCAGCGGACGTCCTCGGCGTCGCCATGACGCGGGATGATCCCGAGCCGGGTGCCGTTCTCCTGGCGCCACTGGACCATCGGCTCGCCGTTCGCGAGGCCTTCCATGTTGAACACGATCGGGCTGTCCATGAAGACCGAGTAGTTCTCGGTGATCAGCATGTCGTGCATCATCACCGGCGCGGGCATGTCGATCCCGACCTTCTTCACGATCTGGCCCGCCGCATTGACCACGTAGTACGTGAGATACGGCGCGAAGAAGTTGTAGGCGAAGAAAAACATCTCTCCAGTGACCGGATCGATGCGGGGGTGAGCGGTCATCGCCCCGGTGAGGCCACCGTCGAAGTTCCACTCGCCGACCGTCGAGAGATCGGGCGCGATCTCGGTCGGGAGGCCCTGCTCCCAGAGGGCCAGCAGCTTGCCGGCGTGGCGAACGATGTGGGTGTTCGCCGGGTTCTTGACCGGGCCTGCGTCGCCGACCAGGTCCTCCGCCGGGAAGTTCATCACGTCGCTGAGACCCGGATACACGGCGCGACCGAGGTTCATCTCCGCCGACAGACCGCGGGAGCGGATCCAGCGATTGCGGTACGACGCCTTGCCGTCGAGGAAGTCCACCCCGTGGAGCATCCCGTCGCCGTCGAACATGTGGTACTTGCCGATCGGCTCGAACATCGGGTTCGGCCCGTTGCGCACGAACGATCCCCGCAGACCGTCGGGAATCTCACCGATCACCTCGCACTCGGCGGCCTCGACCTCCCGATCGACGGGGAACATGTCCCCACGGAGATCCAGCTGATCGGCAGCGTTGGTGACATGGCCGGTGAGCGTCATGTTCGAGCCTTTCGGGTGACGTGGTTAACAGTGTTAACCGCAGACAGTGTGAACCAGGAGCAGAAACGCCGCAACTCGCGTGGTCAGCGCCGGACCATCCCGCCACGCACCATGCGCACGGCATGGTTGACGAGCTCGTCGCGCGACATGAGACCCAGGCGGGCCAGTTGTTGCACGGCGCCCGAGATGCTGTTCAGCACCACGGCCGGGGCCGGGTGGCCGACGATCTCACCACGGGCGACCGCCGCGGCCAGCACGGTGGCGAAGGCGTCCGAGGGGGGCTGCACATGGCGCTCCAGGGTGTCGTTCCACAGCGTGGTGTCGGTGCGGAACGCCTCCTGGAGCCCCGCCAGGCCACGGAGGAACTCGGGACGCAGGTTCAGCTCGACGTGCTGCTCCATCAGGAGCCGCAGGTCCTCTTCGAAGGAGCCCGTGTCCGGGACATCGAAGTCGACCACGTCCTCGAAGATCGCATCGCGTACGAGCGCCGCCTTCGACGGCCAGGTGCGGTTGATGTACTTGCGGTAGGAGTCCGCCTCGGTTGCAACCGCCTCGAATGTCATGTCGGCGTAGCCGACGCGGATCAGGACCCGCCGAGTGGCATCCAACACAGCGCGCCGATTCGCGTCGATCGGCGGGCGCCCGCGACGGTTCGCTGACGGTCCCTTGTCTTTCGCGTCGAGGGTTCGTTCCACCATTTCTTCGACCATAGCTGGATTATGTCCCACCGCGGGACATAGACTCTCCCGATCCGGTCACTTCCTGGAGGACAGACATGACCACCCTACGACGCGGCCTTCTCCGGCTGTTCGCTCTCCTGCTCAGCTTCGTGCTCATCGCTGCCGCGTGCGGCGACGACACCGAGTCGGGCACCGACGGAACGGATGGCGTCATCGTCGACAACAGCTCCGACGATGACGACGGCGACGTCGTCGACAACGGCGTCGGCCCGGACGACGACGGCTCCGACGATGACGGCAGCGACGACGGCTCCGACGATGGGGCCGGCGATGACGGACCCACCGGTCTGACCGCTTCCTCGAAGGGCGTGACCGAATCCGAGATCCACGTCGGTGTGTCGCTGCTCGACTTCCAGGCGCTCGTCGACCTCGGGCTGAGTGCAGCCGGCTGGGGCGATCAGATCTCGTACTGGGACATCATGATCGAGGACGTCAACGCCAACGGTGGCGTCCTCGGCCGCGACCTCGTGCCCGTCTACGAGCTCTACTCCGCGATCGATTCGGCGGACGCCGACCGCGTCTGCTCGGCGCTGACCGAGGACAACGACGTGTTCGCCGTGCTCGGCGGCTTCGTCGGTCCGCTCGCCGGCACCGTCGATCCGTGCATCACCGGGCTGAACAGCACGGTCCTCGTCGGCGGCGACCAGACCGACGACGAGCTCGAAGCATCGAACGCCCCGTGGTACCAGCCGGGGCAGGCGGCCAACGCGTCCAACGTCATCCTGATGAACCTGCTCGAGCAGGACGGCCGTCTCGACGGCCAGCAGGTCTTCGTCATGGCCGGCCTCGCCGACGAGGCGAGCCACGACTCGGTCATCCAGCAGCTGCAGGACCGCGGCGTCGATGTGGTCGGCGACGCCATCGTCATCGCGCCCGACGGTGACACGGCGGCCCAGGACACCGAGCTCGGCATCATCACGGAACGGATCAAGGAACTCGGCGCCACCGCCGTCTACATCCACGGCAACCCGTCGTCGAGCATCCGCGGGCTCTCCAACGCCGGGCTGAACACCGAGTTGAACATCTGGACGAACAACGCGTCCGGCCTGAACAACCTCGGCGAGACGATCATCGACAACTCCGTCGCCGACGGCGTCATCACCGTCTCCGGTCCGACCGACACCTTCATCTGGGAGGACGAGGCCTACCAGACCGAG
>BQJV01000498.1 GCA_021604885.1 Acidimicrobiales bacterium | reverse complement strand
CCGCCGCCGCCCGGTATCGCGCCTTCGGGACCGACGAGCTCGTACAGCAGCGCGTCGTACTGGCTGAAGCGGTTGTTGAGCGTCTGGTAGTACATCTGGTCGCCGAAGTGCACCACGCCGATCAGGTCGACGATGAGGTCGCCGCCGCCGATGGCCGGCACATAGCGGGCGATCGCGGTTTCCATGGCGACGGGCTCGCCGTCCTCGGCATGGTTCATGCGAACGAACGTGCCGGCGCTCGGCGAGGCGCCCGAGATCAGGTCTTCGACGGCGACCGCGATGTCCTGAACGGTCTTGGTTGCTCCGGTGATCGTCTCGATATCGATGTCGAGCGCGTGCTTGTCTCTCTCGACCTGGATCGAGCGAGCGTGTTCCTGCGGCGCCGCCGAGGCGGGCGTCGACAGGACGAGCAGGGCGGCGAAGATGCCGAAGATCAGAAGGGTACGGTGAATACTGGCGCGGCTGCGCATGGGGTCACTCCTTGTCACGAAACGGGCCTGGTCTGTCTTCGTACACCCGGACGCTGGTATTGTAGCCCATCGGCACGATGAGGTGCAGTGCTGTAGCAATCTCTCTCAGATTGAGCTAGCCGGAGTGTGACATTTCGGCGGGGCGCAACGTTGCGTCGTGCGTAAGTCTGCCGGGAGGCGATGTTTTGGGCGGAGCAGAAAAGCCCCGACGATCGTTGGCGATCGACGGGGCTCGTGTCGTTTTTTCGGAACGTCTGCCGGGGCGAGGTCCTCGCTCCCGGAGCCGGCCTACTGAAGCGGGCAGGCGTTGGCCGTGTTGTGAGCGCTGAGATCGCTGGCCGCGCCGTTCATCGTGCCGTTGTTGCAGCTGCTCAGGGCGCTGTTGACCGCGGCGATCACCTCCTCGGGCGTCATCGTGAACTCGACGTCCGGATGATCGGCGTTGAGCAGGGCGGCGACGCCCTGCCGGGTCAGCTTGCGTGCCTTGCCGCACTTGCCGCTCCAGCCGCTGAACGCCAGCGCCTCGGCGAGCGTCGCGGTATCGAGGTCCGGCGAGCAGTTGCTGACGCAGCCGGGGATGTTGAAGACGCTGCTCAGCAGATCGTTCGGCGAGTGTCCGGAAGCCGCCCAGGCACCCGTATTGGCTGCCCAGTAGCTGATCGTGCACGATTCCTGCAGGACGATCTCGCCGGTCGGGCAGAACGCGATGTTGTCCAGCGCGCCGGATCCGGCCAGGCAGACCTCGATGCGGACGACCATCGTCGGATCGAAGTTCGCCGTCTCGGAGGCCCAGCTGTCGGTGTAAACGCCTGGCTGCACCGCCGTCGTCGTCAGGTCGAGGACGCCGTAGCCGAGACCGCCCTGATGGTTGATGTCGGTCGTCCAGCCGCCGGGCGTCTCGATGTAGCGTTCCTCACCGTTCTGGTTGAACAGGTGGACGCCCATGCCGAGACCGCCGTCATCGACGTCGATCAGCGTGATCGATTCGGCCTCGATGTACGTGGCGAAGTCGAAGACGAAGTAGGCACCGCCGGCGTCGTCATCGGGATAGTCGAAGATGCCCGCGACGGACTGCGTGTTGTTTTCCTGGGCGATCAGCGAGTTGCCCAGTCCGACGAGCAGGTCGGAGTCGCGGCCCGGATCGTTCGGACCGCCGACATCGGTGTTGAAGATCGCCGGACCGTAGTTGGGACCACTCGCCGAGATCGTCAGCAGGTTGCCGAACTCCTCGGGCGCATTGATCTGCTGGCCGTCAGCCAGCGGCGTCATGAAGTCGTCCTCGGTTTCAAAGTCGATTACGAGCGGGCAGCACGGGCCGAGCCGATCGCCGTGCGCCAGGTGCGCATCGACTGCCGAAGCACCGACCTCGATCGTGTGCTGCGCCGACGGGTTTCCCGGCGGGATGTGGCAGAGCGTGACCTTGCCGTTTCCGTTGCCGCCGTTACCGTTTCCGTTTCCGTTTCCGTTTCCGTTGCCGTTTCCGTTTCCGTTGCCGTTTCCGTTGCCGTTTCCACCGTCGTCGTCGTCATCGTCGTCATCATCGTCGTCGTCGTCGTCGTCGTCGCCGCCGGGAATGGCCGGGCCGATACCCTGTGCGCCGACGGTGACATCCTGGACGGGTTCCGGGCCGGGAACGTAGGGGTTGCCCCACGAATCGTTGATCAGCTCATCGCCGGGAGGCAGGAGGTCATCGTCCTGCAGGATGTCGATGAGATCATCGATGTCCGACGGTAGCGGGTCGTGCGGCAGGTTGCCGAGGTTGTAGTCGCCGATGGCGGCGCGAATCATCGCCAGTTCGCGCCGGGTCGCTGCCTGCATCGACTCGGTCGCGTCCACGGCGATCGTCAGGTCGTCGTCATCGCCGCCGTCGAACTCCTGGTCCGGACCCGGACTGCGCACATAGCGGAAGTTCTCGCGGCCGGCGACCTCGAAGTAGTCATACGGCGAGTTCCAGCCGTCTTCCAGCTCCATGGTGAAGCCGGTGTCGTTCTGGCCGGCGTACATGTACGGGCCGTTCCACAATGCCGGCGTATCCTCCGATTCGACCAGAAGATCGGCCAGCGTTGCGGGAAAGTCGCCGACATCGGCCACGTACATCTTGATCGCCTCGCCGATGGCTTCCATCTCGTCGCGCGTCTGCGTGTCGTAGCTCTGCTGCAACACCCTCAGCGAGACGGGAATCGCGATCGCAGCCAGCGTTGTCGCGATCGTCACCGCGAGCACCATCTCGAAGATGGTGATACCACTGCATCGATTCTGTCTCATAACCCCTGTGTCCCTTCTCTTCTTCCTGCCTGCCCTGCTTCTAGGGAGCCCCCGCCGAGATGGCCTCGATGACGGGGGTTTGCCCGTTGGTGGTGTATGTTTGGCCCCAGGCGTCGCTCAGGTAGCGTGTCGTGCTCACGGCATCGGAAGGCATGTAGCCTGCCGCCTGAAGTTGCGCCAGCAGCGTCGCGTAGGTCGTCGACAGCGGATTCGCGTAGACGAAGTCGGCGTTGTAGGTGGCGATGGCATTGTTGATGATGAGCAGCTCGCGCCGCGTGATCGCGCCCAGCTGCGGGCCGACGTCGATGTTGATC
>BQJV01000497.1 GCA_021604885.1 Acidimicrobiales bacterium | reverse complement strand
GATCGGGTCACCGCTCCCGTGGTGGTTCTCGGCGAGGCTCACCAGCCTGGCTCGCGCGCCGTCGCGGGCGGTGGGCGACACCTGCTTCAGCAGATCCGCACGCGCCAGCAGCTCGAGCGGCGAGTGCAGCACGAACGAGTTGTCGACCGTGCGGTCGACGGCCAGCACCCGACTCACCGCCCGGATCAGCTCGTCATCCGTGAGCGAGTCCGGATTCGCGATCGCAGGCATCAGCGCGAGGCCTCGACCCGCACGCCGAATCGGTCGACATAGAACGCGAGGTCGGCCGCGAGCGCCTCCGTGTCGACGCCGAAGTCCTCCTCGATGTGGTACGTGACGCTGCCATGCACGCCGCGCGGATGGTCGGCCATGTAGGCGTCCATCGCGCCGCGGGTCGACGCGTCGAAGGGATGGTCGGCGAGGGCGTAGATGCCTTCGACCGTGGCGATGTCGTCGGCCATGAACTCGTGGAACAGGACGTCGGTCGACTGATCGGCGGGCACCAGGTGCCGGTCGTCGGCCATCGAGCGGAACATGATCGCCATCCGATCGATCCAGTAGCGGCCCACGTCCACGAGCTTCGCCGGGTCGCGGCTCATGCGTGAGGTGTACGTGAGCATCGTGGACATCGACTTGGCGACGGCCACCGGGTCGCGATGGGTGCAGACCACGGTCGCATCGGGGAAGACGGTGATCAGGTCACCGAGCCGCTCGACGTGCTGGGGCGACTTCAGCAGCCAGCGATCGGCCTCCCGCTCGGTCCCCCGACCGAGGAACGTCATGATCTGGAGCATCGTCTTCATGAACGCGTAGTAGGGCACCTGATCGCTGGCGAGATACCAGTCGCGCCACGTCGGCATCACCGCCATGGTCTCCGGAGCCATGCCGCCGTGGACGATCGCGAGGAGGGCGATCTCCTCATGGACATGCTCGGGGTACATGTCGTGCATGCGCTTGAAGTAGGGCAGCGCACCGTTGAGGCCGGCGAGGGTCTCGGCGCAGCGCTGGTAGCGGGGGTCCGCTCTGAAGTCCGTGCCATGGTTGACGCCCTGCTCGGCGAGCGGTGGCACCGGCTCGAGGCTCTCCCAGTAGGGCATCGTGCGGAAGCTGGGGTCCGACGACATCAGGTTGTGGAGGTGGGTCGTGCCCGTCCGACCCTGCCCTGCGATCACCACCGGACGACGGATCTCGATCTCGTGGATCTCCGGATGGCGCTTCAGGAGGTCGACAGCCAGCAGCTTCTGCTTCGCGTGGGCGACGAGCGTCCCGTGGTTCGACAGCCGCCCGAGCGTCGACAGCTCTCCTTCCCCTATCATCGCGGCAGCGAGCACGCCGAGCGGCTCGACGTGAAGGTCGTCGCCGAAGTCGTCGAGTCCGGTCTCCGCTGCGGCCTGCCGAAGGATCGCGTCCGGCGACCAGTCGAGGACATCGGCCAACGGCGTGACCATGTCGAACGCAGCGGCGATCTCATCCGGATACTCCGGCGCGACGAGGTCGGTGATGCGGACCGGTGCCGGTCGTTCAGTCGCCATCGCGGTCGAACTCCCCGACGAGCACCGTGGCCGGCCCGAGCGGCGTGTCGGAGCCGCTCAGGAAGTGCTGGTAGTAGCGCGTGAAGCGGCCCTGCAGATCCCGGTCGATCTGGTCCTGCGAGTAGTCGAGTGTGTAGTAGCTGCCGACGCCGAGCTCCTCGCCTGCCGCCTTCGACGCATCCGCATCAGCGACCGCCCAGACCACCCCGATCAGTCCCTCGCCACGGGACTCGAGGATCTTCTCGAGGTGCGAGTCCTTCCCCTCGAGGGGAGCGACCAGCTCGATCCCGCCGTCCCAGGAGAACACGGTACGCACGCCGAACGCCGCGGCCTCCTCGTCGTTCACGGAGTGGAACGTGCACCCGAGCAACTTCTCGTAGAACGCCCGGCCCGCATCGAGATCGCGCACCAGCATCACCACCCGGTTCACCCCCTGCTCACGCATCGTCATGCCACCACCCTCGGGAAGATCTGGGCGCCGTCCGCCTCGATGCGGACCCGCCGGAGGAGCATCGTGGCGATGCGCCACGCCCCGTCCGCGCAGCGCCGGTAGGTCTCCTCGTACCAGCCGGTCCCCCACATGTGGCCGAGGCCGCTCTCGGGCGGCCACCACAAGTGGTCCTCCATCGACCACACGCCCGTCGCCGCGTCGCCGTCGACCGCGATCTCCGACATGTGACCGTGGTGCACGGTCGGCACGGCGTCGATCATCGGCACCAACCCGTCGACGAACACGTCGCGTCCGATGATCGGGGTCGGGTCGCCCGTGTCGTCGGGGGTGCGGATCTCGACGTCCTCGACGAACACGTCACGCCAGTCGTCCCACTGCTTCTGGTCCATGAGGCGGAAGTAGCGGGCCTTGAGTTGGCGAATCGCCTCGATGTCGACGAGTTCTTCAGGAGTCGCGGCCATACCGACGAACGTAGTGGGATACTCGAAGTGAGCCGAAACGCCGGGAGCACGGATGACAGATGCGTCGACCTACCGTCTGAGCGACCGCTACACGCGCGACGAAGGCACGGTCTTCATGACCGGGATCCAGGCCCTCGCCCGACTGCCGATCGAACAGCTCCGGGTCGACCGACGCAATGGTCTGCGGACCGCCGCGTTCGCCGCGGGCTATCCCGGGTCACCGCTGGGCGGGCTCGACGGTGCGCTGGCCGCCGCGGCGCGCGAGGCGCCGGACCTGCCGATCACGGTTCGGCCATCGGTCAACGAGGAATACGCCGCCACCGCGGTGATGGGCAGCCAGCTCGCCACCTCACGTCCGGACCCGCTCTACGACGGCGTACTCGGGCTCTGGTACGGCAAGGCGCCAGGCGTCGACCGCGCCAGCGATGCCCTGCGCCATGCGACGTTCGCCGGCTCGGACCCCCACGGTGGCGCGGTCGCCCTCGCCGGCGACGACCCGGGCGCGAAGTCGTCGACGATCCCGTCGACACCCGCCGGCGTGTTCGCCTCCATGGGCGTGCCGCTCCTCTACCCGGGCGACCCGGCGGAAGCCCTCGATCTCGGCCGCCATGCGATCGCGC
>BQJV01000496.1 GCA_021604885.1 Acidimicrobiales bacterium | reverse complement strand
CTCGACTCCCTCTCTCGCATCATGGCCGGGTTCGCCCGCCGCCCAACCACCGACCGTGGGTAACTGTCACGGAGGGTGGTCAACTCCATGGTGCCTGCTTTCCCCTCTCCTTGTAAACGCCGGTCTCGGAATCCTCGCGGTTTCCCAGGAGCGTCGGCGTCGGCGACACTGGAGCGTGCTCGACATACGACCCAACTGTGAATGGTGCGACCGCGACCTGCCGCCGGACTCGCCCGATGCCCGCATCTGCACCTTCGAGTGCACCTGGTGCTCCGACTGCATCGAAGGTCCCGACTCCGTGCACAAGGGCGTCTGCCCGAACTGTGGCGGCAATGTCGTGCCTCGGCCGATTCGGCCGCCGGCCATGCTCGAGTCCGCACCGGCGTCGACCGAGCGGGTGATCCACCCCGACGGCCCCGCCGCCCGGCGCTGACCCGGTCCAATGGCGGAGATCCCGGCGGGCATCGTCACGTTCCTCTTCACGGATGTCGAAGGGTCCACCCGTCTCTGGGCGGCCGATGCCGAGGCGACCGCCGGCAGTCTCGAACTGCACGACATCGTCGTGCGCGACGCGATCACGAGTCGCGGGGGGTACGTCTTCGGCTGGGCCGGCGACCACTTCCGGGGTGCCTTCGAGGACCCGAAGGCGGCCGTCGGCGCGGCGATGGCGGTGCAACGCGCCCTCGAGGAGACGGACTGGGGTGCGGGGCCGCCCCTACGCGTGCGCATGGGTCTGCACCGGGGTCGGGCGACGCAACGCGAGGGCGACTACTTCGGCCCGGTTCCCAACACGGCCGCGCGGCTCGAGGCTGCCGCATCGGGCGGGCAGATCCTCCTCTCGGACGCCGTCGCCTCGGTCGTCGACGTCGAGGTGCTGGCGCTCGGTCAGCACCGGCTCCGCGACGTTCCCGAGCCCGTGGAGATCGCCCAGGTCGGGCTCGCGGCGTTCCCGCCGTTGCGCGTCATCGACCCGTCGCTCAGCACGTTGCCCCTACCCGGGTCACCGCTCATCGGTCGTGAGGAGGAGGTGCGGCGCGTGCGCACGCTGCTCGAGCACTCGCCGATCGTCACGCTGACCGGCACCGGCGGATGTGGCAAGACGCGGCTCGCCGTCGAGGTCGCGTACCAGGAGCTGCCCGGCCGGGCGGACGGCTGCTACTTCGTCGACCTGTCCGCGGTGTCGGATGGCACGGAGCTTCCCGCCGCGATCGCGAGCGCAGTGCGTCTGGAGTTCGGTGGGTCGACGGAGGACGCGCTCGGCCAGGTCATCGACCATCTCACCGGTCGGGATGTTCTGCTCGTGCTGGACAACTGCGAGCACATCCTCGATGACTGTGCGGACTTCGCCGAGCGTCTGTTGGGTCGCAGCAGCGCGACGGCGATGCTCGCCACCACCCGCCAGCGACTCGAGCTCCCCGGTGAGCAGGTGGTCGCCGTCGGGTCGCTCGGCGACGCGCTCGACGGTCCGGCGGTGCAGCTGTTCGTCGAGCGGGCCGCGTCGGCGAACCCGGCGTTCACGACCGATTCGCTCGACGACGACACCCGCGCCGTCGTGCGCGAGATCTGCACCCACCTCGACGGCATGCCGCTGTCGATCGAGCTCGCCGCGGCTCGCGTGGCCGTGCTCACGCCTCAGGAGATCCTGGATCGGATGGCCGACCGGTTCCGCCTGCTGTCCGGCGGCCGCGGTCGACAGAAGCGACGCACGCTGCAGGCGACGCTCGACTGGTCGTATGACCTTCTCGACGAGGACGAACAGGCCTTCTTCCGCCGCTGTGGCGTGTTCGTCGGTTCGTTCGATCTGCCGGCGGCCGTCGCCGTGAGCGGTTTCGACGACTACGGGGCGATGGATCTGCTCCAGTCGCTCGTGGCGAAGTCGCTCCTGTCGGTCGACGAGACCCCGGACAATCCCCACACCCGCTATCGGCTGCTCGAGACGATCCGGATCTACGCCGGTGATCTACTCGCCCGATCCGAGGACGTCGTCGCCGCCCGTGAAGCCCACCTCGAGTGGATCCGCGGCCGCGTTGTCACGCCGCACTTCTCCGAGGCGGCCGATCTCCGACGGGCGGTCGAGCTCCGACACGACTGGCCGAACATCGCGAGCGCGCTGGAGTGGGCGCTCGTGCGCGGGGGCGATCCACACACTGGTGACGCCGGCGCGGAGGTGGCGTCGCAGATCGCCTTCGGTTGTCAGTCGCTCTGGGAATCGCAGGTGCCGGCGGTGGAGGGGCGCCGCTGGATCGAGCAGATCCTGACCGGTATCGGACCGGGACCCTGTCGGGACTGGCTCGTCTACATCCACTCCGTTCTCGCCATGCAGCTCGATGACTTCGTCGTCACCCATCGCCAGCTCGACGGGTTGATCGCGGCGCCCGACACGGACCCGCAGGTCCTCGCGCAGGCGGCCGGCCTGATGGCCTTCCTCGCGTGTCGCGAACACCCGGACCGGGCGCGGTCGCTGGTCGAGCACGCCGAAGGGATCTGTGAGGAGCACGGTCTCAGCGGCGAGTACCTCGTGCCGGCCCAGTGGGCATCCGGGTGCCTGGCGCTCTACGAGAACCGCATTCGTGATGCCCGCGCCCAGTTCGAGCGATCCCACGGCCTGCTCTCGTCGGTCGAGGGTCGCACGAACCACTTCATGATGTCCGGGCTGTCGCTCGCTTCCGCCGAGATCCTGGATGGCAACGCGGCCCAGGCGCTCGACACACTCGACAGCTTCGACTGGGGGCTGAGCGTGTGGGACTCGTCGCCGGTGATCCGCGCCGTCGCCCTGATCGAACTCGGTCGGGTGGCGGAGGCGGCGGATCTGGTCGTGGGCTACGGCTACGAGGCGTTGCGGGGCCGGCTGAGTCGGATGCCGAACGACGCCCTCGTCGGGCTCGCTGCGCTCGCCATCAATCGGGGGGAGCGCGACCACGCGTGGATGCTGCTCCGACAGGCAGCGGCCCCGAAGACCCCGTTCACGATCGGGCTCGCCGAAGGCCTCGCGGACCGCATCGGCCACGGCGATGAACTCCGGGCGCTGCACCGTGGCCGCGCCCGACCCCTCAGCGAGCTGGAC
>BQJV01000495.1 GCA_021604885.1 Acidimicrobiales bacterium | reverse complement strand
GTTCGCGGGCACGTCACTCGGTCGCGCTGCGCGCGGCTCGGCCGGGCGGCCATACGCCCGCCACAGGAAGGTGACCGTGTGGGCCCGTGTGTTGGTGTCCAGATGGCCGAACGCACCGGCGCCGGGGCCCTCGGTGGTGATGCCCACCTCGTGGAGCCAGGCAATGGCCTCGCTCATCTCCTTGGACACCCCGGAGCCCGCCGACCCGCAGGTCTGGTCGGCGCCGAGGTCACCCGCGCAGCCGGACTGGCCGTCGATGTCGGTCGAGGGCACGTGTGGGCTGCCGACGCCGATCCCCTTGCTGCCGGCAGCGAGGTGGAGGTTCTGCACCGCGGACGCGGGATCGACCCAGTTGGGCCGGCCGTTGATGTCGTTGCTGCCGCAGGTCTTGCCGTCGATCAGGTTCCAGTCCGTGTGGGGCGTGCACGGGATCTCGGCCGCGATGTTGCCGTAGAAGTGGAGATCGTCCTCGCCGCCCGAGACGGATCCGCTGGAGAGCCCGACCGATCCGTTGATCGAGTTGTGGACGAAGCGGATGTCGTTGCCCTCGGCCGACACGGTGACGGCGTGGTAGCCGTTGCACAGCGTGGTGCGCGGGGCGCACTCGCTGATGAAGTTCGACTCGATCAGGACACTGCCGACCGTGCCGCCCGCGCCACTGCGGATCTGGATGGACTTGTCCGCGCACGGGAAGAAGATGTTGCGCGCGACATAGATGTCGTCGCCACCGAGGATCTGGAGACAGTCCGTGTGGGAGTCGCCCTCGAGCAGCTGCGGACCGAGCACGTTGTCGATGATGGTGACGCCGATCGGATTGTCGCCGTCGAGACCCTTGACCTGCATCGCGTCGGGTCCGTTGGTCGCCGGGTCGATGAGGTTGTTCTGCCAGAGGGTGTCGTCGGCGCCGGTGACGTAGGCCTGGTCGATCGTGTTGCCGACCGCGTGGTTGTCGTCCGCACCCGGATGGAAGTACATGACACCGGTGTCGATGAAGCCCGTGAAGGTGAGCGACGGGACATGGCTGCGGATGCCCCCGACGGTGACGGTGCCGCTGCCGCTGTGGGGACGGAAGGTGATGTTGGCCGACGCCGCGTTCCAGCTGACGCTGCGGTCGATCTCCTGCAGGCCGTAACTGCCGGCCTTGACCCGGACGGTGTCGCCCGGTTTGGCCTTGCCGAGCGCGGCCTCGAACGACCCACACGGGCTCGACGAGGTGCATGCGGAGCCTGATCCGGTCGTACTGACGTACCAGGTGCTCGCCGCGGCGGCCGGCGATGCGGCGACCACCAGCGAGACGGCGAGAGATGCGAGAATGGCGGTGATCGCGAGAGCCCTACGGTGCACTTGAATGGGTTCCTTGTTTGCCGACTGGGGGTGTGGTTACCGTCGGTGCCCGCAACCGACACGTAATGTCCGTAACCAAAGTGCAATGTAACGGGTCCGAGGCCGGGAGGGGTGGCATATGAGCAGAAATTCACCACGCCGGGTCATGGCGGTCGCCTCCGGCGGTGGCCATTGGGTCCAACTGTTACGACTTCGTCCCGCGCTGCGTGATCACGACGTCACGTTCGTCACTGTCCGTGAGGAGTATCGAGCGGACCTCGACCCCCACGATCGGCTGGTTGTGGTGGAGGACGCGACCCGCTGGGACAAGCTGAAGCTGGTGAAGCTCGCCTTCCAACTCCTCTGGGCCATTGTGCGGTACCGCCCGCAGGTCATCATCTCGACCGGCGCCGCCCCGGGCGTCCTCGCCCTCCAACTGGGCAAGCTCGTGCGCGCCCGCGGCGTCTGGGTCGACTCGATCGCCAACTGTGAGGAGATCTCGATGTCCGGACGACGCGCCGGCAGGCTCGCTGATCTCTGGCTGACCCAGTGGCCCCATCTCGCCACGGACGACGGACCCCGCTACGAAGGCTCGGTCGCATGATCCTCGTGACCGTCGGCGCGCAGATGCCGTTCCCCCGCCTCGTCGACGCGGTCGACGACTGGGCCGGCGCACACCCGGACGCCGACGTGTTCGCCCAGATCGGCGATCAGGTCCCCGTGCCGACCCACGTCTCCCACGTCCCACTCGTCGACCCGGTCGAGCTGCGCTCGCGCATCCAGGACGCCGAACTCGTGGTGGCACACGCCGGCATGGGCACGATCATCACGTGTCTCGAACTGGGGGCGCCGCTCGTGATCTTCCCCCGTGAGGGGTCCCGGCGCGAGACCCGCAACGACCATCAGGTCGCGACCGCACACCACTTCGGCGACCGACCCGGCATCTGGGTCGCCGACTCCACCGCATCGCTGTGCGATCTGATCGACCGACGCCACGAGCTACGCGCCCTGACACCCACCGCACCGGAGACCTCGCCCGGCCTGCTCGACACGATCCGGGACTTCATCGATGCGTAGCGGCTATCGGCTCCATCAGGCCTACACACGGGCGCGTGACAAGTTCGTGTCCACCCTCGTGCGTGGGGGCTTCGCGTCGTTCGGTTCCCACAGCGTGCTCGCGCACCCGGTCCGCCTCGGCGGCGTCGAGCGCATCCGCATCGGGTCCGGCGTGTACATCGGCGCCGCGTCCTGGTTGCAGGTCGTCGATCCCGAACCGGGGAGTGGGCCGCAACCCGACGTGGTCATCGACATCGGCGACAACGTCCGCATGTCCGGCATGTGTGTGATCTCCGGTGCCGCCCGGATCCGCATCGAGGACGGCGCGCTGCTCGCGCGCAACGTGTATGTCGCGGATCACGGCCACGCCTTCACCGCCGACGATGTCGCCATCCACGAGCAGGGCATCAGCGCGGTCGAACCGGTGCGCATCGGCGCGGGCGCGTGGCTCGGCCAGAACGTGGTGCTGCTGCCCGGCGCCGACATCGGCAGGGGCAGCATCGTCGGCGCGAACTCCGTCGTCCGTGGAACCATCCCCGATCGGTCGGTGGCCGTCGGTGCCCCGGCGCGGGTGGTCCGTTCGCTCGACGAAGACTGAGACGAGACTTGCTGTGATGAGCGAACCGCGCGATGTCGTCTTCACGTTCTCCACCGAGACGCTCGCCGATGCGGTCGCCCGTGGTCTCGT
>BQJV01000494.1 GCA_021604885.1 Acidimicrobiales bacterium | reverse complement strand
CCTCCGGCAGCACGGGCAAACCGAAGGGTGTGCCCCTGACACATCGCGGCCACCTCTGGGTCATCGAGAAACGGCTGCAATCGAACGTCGACTACGCCGCCGAGCGCCTGCTGGTGGCGGCACCGCTCTATCACATGAATGCACTCGCCATCGCCAAGATGGCTGCGGTTGCCGGCGCACCCATCGTCCTGCTGCCGCGCTTCAGCGCGCGCGCCTACATCGAGGCCATCGAGCGTCACCGATGCACCTGGCTGACGTCCGTGCCTACCATGCTGGCGCTGGTGACGCAGGAGAAAGACCTGCTCGCAAGGACCGACCTGTCGTCCGTCACCAGCGTTCGCATGGGCTCGGCGCCGGTCACCGCGAAGCTGCTCGAACAGGTCCGCGCCACGTTCCCGACCGCGAAGATCCAGATGGGCTACGGCACCACCGAAGCAGGCCCCGTGGTGTTCGGTCCGCATCCTGACGGCCTGCCAACGCCGCTCATGTCACTCGGTGCAAGGCACCCGGATGTGGATCTGCGCCTGGTCGACGCCGATGGCAACGACACCGACGAAGGTGTGCTGCAGATGGGCTGTCCGGCAGTCACGCCCGGCTATCACGGCCTGCCGGAGAAGACCGCTTCGGTGATGACCGCCGACGGGCTGTACCACACCAGTGACGTCATGCGACGGGACGAGAACGGCTTTTACTATTTCGTCGGGCGCGATGACGACATGTTCGTCACCAACGGCGAGAATGTCTTCCCGGAGCAGGTGGAGCGACTGCTGGAGAGCCACCCTCAGGTGGTGCAATCCTGCGTCGTACCCGTAGCGGACGAGGTGCGCGGCCAGATGCCGGTCGCCTTTGTCGTGCGCACTCCACAAGGCGACGTGAGCGAAGACGATCTCAAGCACTTCACCATCGAACACGGCCCTGCCTATCAGCACCCGCGGCGAGTGTTCTTCGCCGACACACTGCCGCTTGCCAGCACCAACAAGCTCGACCGCAAGCGCCTCGGAGCGGAAGCTCTGGAACGCATGGATCACTGAACGAGATCTGCGCGTGCCCGCCGCCCGCGCGGGACTCGCACCCACTCACGGCTCAAATCACGACCGAGGAAACAACCCGTGTCAGAGAAACTCTCCGCCGAGGAGATGCAGGACATCATCTCCCGCTCGCCGTTCAACAAGTTCTGCCAGGCGACGGTGAAAAGTGTCGATCACGACAAGCTCGAACTGGTCCTCACGATGCCCATGCGGCCCGAGTTCGAGCGCCGTCCCGATACCGGTCAGTGGCACGGCGGCCCCATCGCCGCCTTCATCGATCTGGCCGGCGATTTCGCCATGGCACTCAAGGTCAATGCACCGGTGCCGACCATCAACTTTCGTACCGACTACCTGCGCCCCGCGATGAACACCGCACTGACCGCCACCGCCCGCGTTGTCCGCGCCGGTCGAACGGTGGGCGTGGTGGACATCGACGTGACCGACGACAACGGCAAGCTGGTCGCGGTCGGTCGTGGCACCTATGCGGGATCCGCCGGCTGACCGCCGGTCGCCATCAACCTGAGGAAACACAACCATGCGCGCAGCCGTCATTCAGGCTCACGGCGGACCGGAACAACTGGTCTACGATGCAAACTACCCCGACCCGACGCCGGGCGAAGATGACGTCATCATCGCGGTCAAGGCGTCGTCATTGAACTACCACGACATCTTCACCCGCCGCGGGATGCCAGGCATCAAGCTGACACTGCCGGTCGTGCCCGGCCTCGACATCGCCGGCGAGATCACCGAACTGGGCAGCAACGTCACAGGCTGGTCCGTGGGCGATCGCGTGCTGGTGGACCCGGTCAACCGCATCAAGGGCGGGCTGATGGGCGAGACGGTGGACGGTGGTTGTGCCGAATACTGCCGCGTGCCGGCCCGTCAACTGGTGAAGATGCCCGACGGCGTCGACTATGGTGAAGCGGCCGCGCTGCCGGTCGCCTACGGCACCGCACACCGGATGATGTTCGCCAACGGCCATGTGAAGGCCGGCGAGACGGTCATGGTGCTGGGTGCGAGCGGCGGGGTCGGCACCGGCTGCGTCCTGCTCGCCAAACACGTGGGAGCGGAAGTCATTTCCTGCGCCAGCAGCGACGACAAGCTCGCGCGCCTGACCGCTCTCGGTTCCGATCACGTTCTCGACTACACGAAACACGACATCCACAAGTGGGTCTACGAGAAGTACGGCAAACCGTTTCGCCGCTCCTACGATGGCGGCATCGACGTGGTGGTGAACTTCACCGGCGGCGACACCTGGGTGCCCAGTCTGCGCGCCCTCAAACGCGGCGGCCGCATCCTCACCTGTGGCGCCACGGCCGGTTATGACCCGACCGAGGACCTGCGCTTCGTGTGGACCTTCGAGTTGCAGATCCTCGGCTCCAACTCGTGGCTGGTCGAAGATCTGGTGGCGCTGATGGACATGATCCAGCGCGACGAGATGCACCCGGTCATCGACAAGCGTCTGCCACTCGAGGAAACCGCAGAAGGCGTGCGTCTCATCGAGGAACGCGAGGTGTTCGGCAAGGTGCTGATCGTTCCGTGAACATCCGTGACGGACACCGGTCCGACGACACGAAAACGGCCGCAGATGCGGCCGTTTTCGATCGGCTCGAGGTGATTGTCAGCTACGAATCAGCTTGAACGTGCCACCGTCGATCCAGAGGATCTTGCCGGTGAAGAACGACGAGTCCGGACCCACCAGGAAGTAGATACCCGCGGCAGCTTCGGACGGGTGCGCCATCCGACCGAGCAGCACGCGCCCTTCGATGGCCTCGTGCGCGCCCTCGGGCAGACCCATTGTGATGGTTTCGTCACCAACGGCAATCTCTTCCTTTCCTTCCTGCGTCATGCGCGTGAGGATCGGACCGTAGCCGATGGCATTGATGTTCACGTTCGGCAGCCGATAGCGCATGCGCGTCTCGACCGCGAAGGTGCTCATGAAGCCGAGAATGCCGGCCTTGGCCGCTGCATAGGACGACTGGCCATCGTTGCCCAGCGACGACACGCTGGTGGTGAACACGCCGTTGCGACGGCGCTTCGGAT
>BQJV01000493.1 GCA_021604885.1 Acidimicrobiales bacterium | reverse complement strand
CCGCCGGAGGCCGAACCGGCTCCCACCCCGCCGTCGCTGGTCCAGCAGGACACGATCGACGCGCTCTTCGGCGGCGGCCTGCTCGGGCACGAGATCGAGCGCGAGTTCGAGACGCGCTACGCCGGCGAGGCGATCGCGTGGTCCGGCGAGGTCGAGAACTCGCGTGACTATCGCAGCGACCGCGACTTCGGCGGCGAACCGGGAACCAAGACCACCGTGCGCATCGGCTCCGTCGGCGCGAGCACCCTGATGTCGAACCGGGTCAAGGCCATCGTCGACCTCCCGGCCGACGCGGACATCGCCCGGGGCGAGACGATTGCGTTCACCGGCACGCTCCTGCGCGTCGATCGCTTCACGCGGACGGTCTACGTCGCCGACGCCGTCCCCACCTGACACAGCGGCGCAGAACCCGGAGAACGAGAAAGCCCCAGGCCGTGGTGCGCTCGCACCGACCTGGGGCTCTTCACGGGGTGGAGGTGAGGGGAGTTGAACCCCTGGCCTCCTCGATGCGACCGAGGCGCTCTACCAACTGAGCTACACCCCCGTGGGAGCCGCCATGGTAGCGGCTCGCGCCGGCGATTCGAACCGGGCTTCGGCTCAGCCGCCGACGGCGCTGATCGGCTCGGCGGAGCTCGCCTTGGACCGTTCGGGATGAAGCATCGTGACCTTGATCTCACGCTCGGCAGCCGCGTTGCGGTGCTGGACGAGGAGATAGCCGTAGCCGATCAGAGCGGCATCGACGAGCAGGTGAACCGAGACGACGGCGGTGCCGCCGATGCCGATCGCGGCGAAGAAGGTGACGGCGGCCGCCACGCTCAGACCCATGAGCACCTCGCGACGGCGCCGAGCGGCGTCCGACGCGGTGCGGGGGGCCAGCGCGGGCAGGGTCGGCCCGAAGGCGCCGGATCGTGCGGCCGAGCCACCGAGGGTGCCCAGGCCGGACGAGAACGCACGGATGCCGTCTCGACGACGGTCCGACGTGCGCCGGTTCTCGCGCCAGTACCAGCCGAGATAGCCGGCCCAGCAGGCGCCGAGAATCAGGAGAACTATCGACTCCTTCATCAGATGTGTCTCCTCCAGGTGCGGTGCGGCGGGCACCGTCAAGACGGCCGCCCCGGAAGGCGACCCGTACTCCAAGTTACGATTGTATAACGAACGACATACGCGGGCAATCATTCGGGCCGACGAATCCCGACGTGACTCCGGTCACGGCTCAGACGTCGGGGTCCGCGGCCGCACGCTTGTAGTGGCCGCTGCGACCGCCGGTCTTCTCCCAGAGGGCGATCTCGCCGATCACCATGCCCCGGTCCTTCGACTTGCACATGTCGTAGACGGTCAGGGCCGCCACGCTGCACGCGGTCAGCGCTTCCATCTCGACACCCGTGCGGTCGACCGTCTCGACGGCCGCCTCGATGTCGATGCTCTCCTCGTTGATCTCGAAGTTCACGGTGACCGCCCCGACGAGCAGGGGGTGACAGAGGGGCAGCAGATCCGACGCACGCTTGGCTGCCTGGATCCCGGCGACGCGAGCAACCGCCAACACGTCACCCTTCTTGATCGCTCCCTGGGCGACAGCCGACGCGGTCTCGGCGGTCATCGACACCCGACCCCGGGCGATGGCCCGACGATGGGTGGCCTCCTTCGGCGTCACATCGACCATCCGGGCGCGACCCATCGGGTCGAGGTGCGTGAATCCGTGATCCGACATGCCGGGAGTCTAGATGGCGCCGACGCCGGCGTTAGCCGCCGATCTCGGACATCGACCGCCGTGGCCGGATGAAGTGGACCTGGTTGATCTGGTGCCCGGCCCACTTGGCTGCCACGGTGCGCTCGAGCGCCGCGGCGATCACGTCGTCCGACGAATCGTCACGGAGCAGCGCCCGCACGTCCGTCTCGTCCGTGGCGAACAGACAGTTGCGGAACTGTCCGTCCGCGGTGATGCGCACACGGTCGCAGGTGTCACAGAACGACTGACTCACGCTCGCAACCACGCCGATCTCCCCGGCCCCGTCGGCATAGCGCCAGCGGGACGCCGGGGCCGACGTGCGCTCGACCGGCTCGAGATCGAACTCGGCCTGCAGGGTCGCCAGGATCTCGGCCTGGGTGAGCACCCGGTCGTTGTTCCAGATCTCGTCGGCGTCGAGCGGCATGAACTCGATGAAGCGGACGGTGACGTCGTGCTCGCGACCGAAGCGGGCGAAGTCGAGCACCTCGTCGTCGTTGATGCCCTTCATGACCACGACGTTGATCTTCACGGGATCGAACCCGGCAGCCTTCGCGGCGTCAATGCCTTCGAGCACGCGGTCCAGCTCGTCGCGGCGGGTGAGTTCCTCGAAGCGGTCGTGGCGCAACGAGTCGAGCGAGATGTTGACCCGACGGAGCCCGGCCGCCTTGAGGTCCTTCGCCAACAGCGGCAGCGTGACGCCGTTGGTGGTCATCGCCAGATCGACGCCCAGGGCAGCGAGCTTCTCGACGAGGATCGGCAGGCGGGCACGAACGGTGGGCTCACCGCCGGTGAGGCGGATCCCGTCGACGCCGTAGCGCTCGACCATGATCCGGGCCACCCGCTCGATCTCCTCGAAGCTGAGGAGGTCCTCGCGGCGTTGCCACTGCATGCCCTCCTCGGGCATGCAGTACGCGCAGCGGAAGTTGCACCGGTCCGTGACGGAGATCCGGAGGTCACGATGGACCCGCCCGAAGCCGTCGATCAGCTGCGCGCTCATGGGTCCAGAGTACCCAGCGGAATGATCTCGACCTCATCGCCTTCGCCCACGTCGACGCCATCGGGTACGACCGCGAGCGCGGTGGCCTGCGCCATCGCCGTGAGCTGGTGCGAGCCCTGCCCGCCCAGCTTGCGAATGTGCCACCGGCCGGTCTCGTCCGGCTCGCCGGTGACCCGCAGGAAGTGGGTCTTGCCGTCATCGTGGCGCCCGAGCGGATCGGTGCTGATCGCCACGCGACGCGGCCGCTGGAGCTGCGAGCAACCCGCCATCTTGCGCAACGCCGGGCGTGCGAACAGTTCGTAGCTCACCATCGAGCTGACCGGATTGCCCGGCAACCCGAAAATCGGAACGTCGC
>BQJV01000492.1 GCA_021604885.1 Acidimicrobiales bacterium | reverse complement strand
GCTACGCAGACCAGGTCATCGGCGCCCTGTCCACCGGTACCCGCCGGATCGTCGAGCTCGGCAGTCTGCTGGCGGTCGACGCCCGGGTGTTGCTTCTCGACGAGCCCACGGGCGGCGTCGCCCAGCGCGAGACCGAGGCATTCGGCCCCCTGATCAAACAGATCCAGGCCGAGCTCCAAGCCGCGGTGGTCGTGATCGAGCACGACATGCCCCTGGTGATGAGCATCTCGGACCGGGTGTACTGCCTCGAGTCCGGCGCGGTGATCGCGGAGGGAACCCCCGACGTGGTACGCAACGACCCGCTGGTCATCGCGAGCTATCTCGGCACCGACGAGCGTGCCATCCAGCGTTCCGGAGCTGCCGCGGAGGACCCGGTCGAATAGTTCAATCCGGCGCTCCGGCGGCCGACAGGACAGGCACGAATCACGGGGCGTCCGCGCCCGGGGAGTTGTGTTGTGTCGAGCGGTACCGAGAACGACCAGGGTCTGCGCCCGCCGAAGTCGCCCGAGGACCTCGGGGTCCCGTATGCCCTCGTGGCCGACCTCGTGCTGCGCCGTTGCCTGCTCGAAGGCAAGACGAACGTCACCGGCCTGTCCAACGCGCTGGCGCTGAGCGCCGGCCTCGTGGACAAGATCGTGCAGGAGCTGCGCGAGAAGAAGGAGATCGAGGTGCTCGGCATGGTCGGGCGCGACTACACGCTCGCCCTCACCGGCCTCGGACAGCAGCACGCCAACGACCGCCTTGCCCAGTCCCGCTACGCCGGGGCCTGCCCCGTCTCACTGGGCCAGTACCGCGACGTCGTCGCGCGTCAGCGGCTCGCCGTCTACGTCAACCGCGAGATGCTCAAGACGGCGTTCTCGGATCTCGTCATCGCGGACGAACTGCTCGATGACCTCGGCCCGGCCCTGAACGCCAACGGCGCCATGTTCCTCTACGGCCCTCCCGGCACCGGCAAGACGTCGATCGCCGAGCGCATCGTGCGCATCAGCCCCGACCAGGTGCTCGTGCCGAAGGCCGTCGAGGTCGACGGTCAGGTCATCAGTGTGTTCGACTCGACCGTGCATGTCGCGGCCGATCGGCAGCCCGACGATCTCGACCCTCGCTGGGTGCTGTGCCATCGGCCTCGCGTCATCGTCGGCGGCGAGCTCACCGGCTCGATGCTCGACTTGACGTACGACCACACGAGCGGCGTCTATCTCGCGCCGCTGCAGATGAAGGCCAACAACGGCGTGATGGTCATCGACGACTTCGGCCGTCAGGTCCTCACCCCGGATCAGCTGCTCAATCGTTGGATCGTGCCGCTCGACCGACGCATCGACTTCCTGTCGCTCAACTACGGCGTGAGCTTCGAGGTGCCCTTCGACGTGAAGGTCGTGCTCTCCACGAACCTCGATCCGACCGATCTCGGTGACGAGGCGTTCTTCCGACGGATCCAGTCGAAGATCTTCATCGGCCCGATCATCGAAGACGCCTTCGACTGGATTCTCGCCCGTGTCGCCCACGCGATGGGCGTGGCGTGTGACGGCGAGTCCGCGGCCTACCTGCGGATGCTGTGCGTGCAGGAGGGCGGCGATCTGCGTCCGTACCTGCCGGCCGACGTGTGCAAGCTCGTGAAGGCGCTGGCGCTGTACGAGGGTGTGGCGCCGGCACTCGATCGTCATTCGATCGACCGGGTGCTGAGCCTCTATTACACCCGCGGTATCGAAGGCGGTCCGGGCGGCTACGGGAAGGCACCGGCGGACCCCGCCGACAGCCTCCTCGCCGAGATCGCCGTGCCGACGGCGCCCGCCGCGCCAGCGGCCGAGCCCCCACCGTCGGTCAGCACCTTCTGACCGGCACTACCGTCTCCGGATGGACTTCAGCTTCTGGCCGACCACCGCCCAACCCTGGCCCGACCTGCTCGCCGGCTGTCAGTGGGCGGAGGCCAACGGATGGCACGGCGTCTGGGTGCCCGATCACTTCATGACCAACATGCCGGTGGGTGTCGCGGCCGGCGAGGAGCTGGCTCCCTGGCTCGAGGCCTGGACGACGCAGGCGGCGCTCGCGGCACTGGTGCCACGGGTCCGCATCGGGGCGATGGTGAGCGGGAACCGCTACCGCCATCCGGCGCTCGTCGCGAATATGGCCGGCACCGTCGACGAGATCTCGGGCGGACGACTCGTCGTTGGTCTCGGCGCCGGTTGGCAGGAGAACGAACATCAACGTTACGGCATGGATCTCGGTTCGGTCGCGACCCGCTCGGATGCGCTGGAGGAGGCGTGTGCGGTGATTCGCAGCCTGCTCGATGAGCAGCGAACGAGCTTCGACGGGGCGCACTACACACTCGACGGAGCACCCTGTGCGCCTGCGGGTCATGAGGGCCGGCGGATTCCGCTGCTCGTGGGCGGCAAGGGGGAACGGCGCACGTTGCGTACGGTCGCCCGTCACGCGGACCAATGGAACATGTGGGCGTACCCCCACGAGGTCGCACACAAGCGAGCCGTGATCGCCCGCTGGTGCGACGAGTTCGATCGCGATCCCGCCGAGATCCGCATCACGATCTCCGCCATGGGTCGGCTCTGCGCGTCGGAGGACGAACGCGACAAGGTGTCGGCCCGATTGGGGAATCACGGTGGTCTGGTCGGCGCGTCGACGGGCGAGATCCGGGACGCCGTGGCCGCGTATGAGGACGCGGGCGTGGACGAGCTCGTCATCGCGGACTTCAACCTGCCACTCGACCGACGTTCGGAGGTCCTCGACCAGTTCCAGCACGAGGTTTTCGCGGATTTCGGCGATTTCTCGCGCCAGTGACGCCCCGATGACGCACCACCTGCAGCCTGTTCGGTGGGACAGTGGGTCTCAGCCATTCCTCTGGAGGAATCATGAAAACCGTGATGAAACTGCTCACCGCGCTCTTCGCCGTGACCCTGATCGCCGCATCCTGCGGCGACGACGACTCGGTCGACCAGGACGCGGTCAACGAGATCCTCGACGATGGCGGTGACGACGCCAGTGCGGACGATGACAGTGCTGACGACGGCGCTGATGACGACGGTGCCGATGATGCCGAGCCCGATCCGGAGCCGGACCCCGAGCCGG
>BQJV01000491.1 GCA_021604885.1 Acidimicrobiales bacterium | reverse complement strand
CGGCACCGGTTGCCCGGATCGCCTCGGCGAGTGCGGCCGCGATCGTGAAGTCGAGATCGTGGTGCTCGACATAGCCCTGCACGCGGGTCTCGGCGACGATCTCGGCCAGCTCGTTCTTCTCGATGTCGGTGAGGGGCTGGTTGCCGTAGCCGTAGCGAACCGGGCGGCGGATGTCGCGGAACGAGGTGTCGGTCAGCGCCCCCCAGTCGACATCCGTCAGCCGTCCGGCGAAGAGATCCTGCCAGGCCTGGGTGGTCTCCCCGCTGAGTCGTCCTTCGGCCCACTGGCGCAGGAAGAGACGATGCTCGAAGACCGCGGTCTCGTCCCACGGCGAGAACACCGTCGAGTCCCCGAGCGCGTCGAGGTGACCGGTGATGCCGGAGGGATCCGGGCGAGCGGCATCGATCGGATCGGCTGACACCAGATCGTCGAGTCCGCCGGACGGGAGGAGGGAGAAGCGCGAGGCCCAGAACTCCTGATCCAAGGCATCGTCGCCGAAGCCGAAGCGTCGCGGGTTCACGCTGATCACGACCGTGTCGCCGTCGGTCAACGGGAGGTTGAGGGCGATGCGCGCGGTCTCGGCCATCGACTGGTCGAAGCTGTAGAGCGTGTGCACACTCGGCGCCGCCGTGCCGAGCACCGCGTCGATCTCCTGCTGGATGACGGCGTCGGGGAGTAGGCCCTCACGAATGGTCGAGCCGCCGATCAGGATGATGCGCCCGGCGTCGGGGCGCTCGCTCGACTGGATGGCGACCACTTCCGAGACGAGGCGGCCGTGGTCGTCACGCTCGTGGGCGAGGAACGAGTTCGCGCTCCACTCGTCGAGACCCTCCGGATCGAGGGCGACCCGCACGGTCACTTCCACCGCGACGAGAAGGATCGCGACCGTGAGTGCGGCGGCGACGAAGGCGCGACGGTTGGCGAGCAGCCCGGTCATCGCGTCAGAACCCGGCGTAGCGGAAAGCCGACAACTCGGACGACGTGAGCCAGATCGAGACCGCGATCGACAGGAAGACGATCACCCAGAACGCGTAGGCGATCGCGAAGTCGCGCCGCGGATGGGCCGGCGGCTCGTCCGTCGGCTCGTCGCTCACGACGGCCCCAGGGTCTCGATCAGCGCATCGAGCGCCCTGCGGTCGACCTTGCCGGATCCGGTCCGCGGGATCGACGGGATCGGCACGAACTTCTTCGGGATGTGGTTGGTCGCGAGATCCTCGCGCAGCCGGCGCACCGTCTCCGTCCGGTCGAACTCGCCCCGCACGACCACGTACGCAACCGGCACGTGGCCCTCCATCTGGTCGGCCGCCGCCCGGACGAACGCGTCCTCGATCGAGTCGAGGTCCTTGATCGCGTCGGTGATGACCTGAGCGGACACCTTGAGACCGGACCTTTTGAACACGGCGTCCGAGCGACCCGCCATGAAGAGGTAGCCGTCCTCGTCGCGGTACGCCTTGTCGCCGGTGTGGAAGCCGCGGGGCCCGAGCACCGCGTCATTGGCGGCCCGATTCTCGTGGTAGCCGTCGAATCGGAACGGCCCGTCGACGTGCACCTCACCGATCTCGCCGGGCGCCGCGAGCGCGCCGGATTCGTCGTAGACGTCGAGCTCGATGCCCGAGATCGGCAGGCCGACGCTGCCCTTCTTCCGGCCGACCTCGCCCGGCGGAAGCGTGCAGATGCGCCCACCCATCTCGGCCATGCCGTAGACGACATGAAGCTCGAGATCGGGGAAGGCGGCGATGAGCTGGTCGATCGTCGAGGCCGGCAGATGGTCGCCGGAGGACATCAACCAGCGCAGATCGGGGAGACGCTCCGTACCCGCGAGGGCGACGAACTGGGCGTGGAACGGTGAGCCGCCGAACGCGGTGATGCGGTTGTTTGCCAGCTCCGTCATCAGGTCCTTCGGCATCAGCGTCGTTTCGACGCCGTGGAACGCCGCGCCGCACAGGAGCGTGACGATGAAGTGGCTGATCGAGCTGATGAACCGGAACGGCGTCGCGATCATCAGCCGATCGGTGCGCCGCAGCCGGAGCCGGTCGCGCGTCGCCAGCGCGTTCATCACGAGCTGCTCGTGGGTGAGCGGCACGCCCTTCGGGAGACCGGTGGTGCCCGAGGTGAAGATGAGTCCGGCGAGGTCCGGTTGGTGGTCGGCGCCGGCCCAGGGCAGATCGCGTAGCGAGGCAACCGGATCGCCGACGCGCTCGGTGTCGTCGATCGGAACGAGCTCGGCGAATGCCGGCGGCGCGTCGATGCCGGCCGAGCACACGCGGGTTGCCCCCGTGATCGCGAGCACGTTGGCGCCATGGTCGTCGGGCACGTCCGGTTCGAGACACACCGGCTTGGCGCCGATCACCCACAGGGCGAGCAGATCGACCCAGAAGCGTTCAGCGCGGCCGCAGAGCACGACGACGAACTCGTCCGCCGTGATCCCTGCATCGAGCAGTTCGTCGATGCGGCCGCGCACCCGGACGAGGAGGTCACCGCGGGTGAGCTCGGCCCCACCGACGAGGCATGGCGCGTCGGCGTCGGCCACGAGCGCGCCCAGGACGTAGCGGGCAATGTTCTTCCTCATTGCCGGCACGTTCGCGCTCTCAGCTGTACTTCTCGACGGTCGCGACGATCAGCTCGATCGAGTCGAAGTCGTCGAGGGCGACGTCGAGCGGCGACAGGGTGATGCCGAGATCGTCGTTCAGCGAGAACAGCAGCGACACGGCGCTGAGGCTGTCGAGCAGGCCCGACGAGAACAAGAGGGTCTCGTCGGCGATGTCGGGCTCGAGGCCGAGGTTCTCGATCACCAGGGATCGGATCTTGTCCTTCACGCGGGCTCCTCAGTCGCCGTAGTTCAAGATGTTCGTCTTCGCGTACGTGTACGAGTCGAGCATGGCTTCCAGCGAGCCCTCTTTGCCCAGCCCGCTCGTGCGAATGCCACCGTACGCGATGCCCGGCACCATGATCGCGTTCTGATTGATCTGCACGATGCCCGCCTCGAGACGGTCCGCGAGGCGCATGCAGGTGGTGATGTCGCGGCCCCAGACACTCGCGGACAGGCCGAACTCGGTGTCGTTCGCGAGCGCCAGCGCGTCATCGACGTCC
>BQJV01000490.1 GCA_021604885.1 Acidimicrobiales bacterium | reverse complement strand
GACCGAGCAGCGTGATCTCGCTGACGCCGTCGGCCGCCAACTCCTCCACCTCCCGTACGAGATCGCCGAACGGACGGCTGACTTCCGGTCCCCGCACGGACGGCACGATGCAGAACGCGCAGGTGTTGTCGCAGCCGACCTGGATCGTGACCCAGCCGGCATGGTCGACTTCGCGCCTCGTGGGGAGCGCCGAAGGGAACCGCTCGGCGTCCTCGCGGGCCGTCGCTTCGAGGATCTCGACGATCGGCCCGTGCTCGGCAGCGTGCTCGAGCAGCTCCAGCGCCCGATCGACATTGTGGGTGCCGAACACCACATCGACATGACCCGCGCGCTCGGTGATCAGCTCACGATCCTTCTGCGCCAGGCAGCCACCGACCGCGATCTGGAGGTCGGGGTTCTCCTCTTTCAGCGCCTTGAGATGACCGAGGGCCCCATAGAGCTTGTTGTCGGCGTTCTCCCGGATGCAGCAGGTGTTGAGCACGACGACGTCGGCGTCGGCGACATCGTCCACCCGCGCCATCCCGTCGGCCTCCAGGAGCCCGGAGATCCGCTCGGAATCGTGCTCGTTCATCTGGCACCCGTAGGTGCGGATCACGTACGACTTGCCCACGAGCCCAAGGCTACCGGTGCACACCGATTCCGCCCGCGGGATAGCGTTCGGGCATGCCCCCCATCGCCACCGAGAAGTACGTTCGTCTCACCACCTTCACCAAGGACGGCCGGCGCAAGGAATCGCCGGTGTGGATCGCCGAAGTCGGCGACGGCCGGGTGGGGTTCACCACCGAGGTGGACTCCTGGAAGGTCAAGCGGATCCGTAACACGCCGGGCGTCGAGCTCGCGCCGAGCAACATGAAGGGCAAGGTCGAACCGGGCACCGAGACGGTGACCGGCACCGCCACGATCGTGCGCGAGGACGAGGCCGCAGCCACCGCCGCCGCGATCAAGGCCAAGTACGGATTCCAGGTGACCATGATCCGCGCCATCGGCTCGATCAAGGCCCGGTTCGGCCGGGGCGACGACACGCCGTGCGCGGTCGTCATCACCCTCGACTGAACCACTCGCGACGATCGAGCCCGAAAACAGTGAGTGGGCCGCCGGGGAGGGCGACCCACTCGGGAACGACTCGACGGGGGGAAGTGCCGAATCGTCGTTCTGTTGCGGCCTGAGCGATCAGGCCGGCGATGGTTCAGTCGTCGAGAGCGATCGGAAGATCGTCGGCGTCGGAGAACTCGTCGGCGTCGGCCTCGGCATCGGTGACGTCGACCACCTCTTCCTCCGGCTCGGGCATGACGGCCTTCCAGACCCGGTCGGAGATCTCGACCATCACCTCGGGGTTCTCCTGGAGGAACTTCTTGGCGTTCTCCCGGCCCTGGCCGAGCTGCTCGCCGTCGTAGGTGTACCAGGCACCCGACTTCTTGACGATGTCCTCCTCGACGGAGAGATCGAGCACCGAACCCTCACGGGAGATGCCGGTGCCGTACATGATGTCGAACTCGGCCTGCCGGAACGGCGGCGCCACCTTGTTCTTCACGACCTTGACCCGGGTGCGGTTGCCCACGACCTCGACGCCGTCCTTGATCGATTCGATGCGGCGGATGTCGAGCCGGCACGACGAGTAGAACTTCAGCGCTCGGCCGCCCGGCGTGGTCTCCGGCGAGCCGAACATCACGCCGATCTTCTCGCGCAGCTGGTTGATGAAGATGCACACCGTGTTGGACTTGTTGAGATTGCCCGTGAGCTTGCGCAGGGCCTGCGACATGAGCCGGGCCTGGAGGCCGACGTGGGTGTCGCCCATCTCGCCCTCGATCTCGGCCCGGGGTGTGAGGGCGGCCACCGAATCGATCACGATCACGTCGAGCGCACCCGAGCGGATCAGCATGTCGGTGATCTCGAGCGCCTGTTCACCGGTGTCGGGCTGGGAGATCAGGAGCTCGTCGACGTCGACGCCGATCGCCTTGGCGTAGACCGGGTCCATCGCGTGCTCGGCATCGATGTAGGCGCAGATGCCGCCGTTGCGCTGGGCTTCCGCGACCACATGGGTGGCCAGGGTGGTCTTGCCCGAGGACTCCGGGCCGAAGATCTCGGTGATGCGACCGCGGGGGAGGCCGCCGATCCCGAGGGCGAGATCCAGCGCCAGGGCACCGGTGGGGATCGATTCGATCGCCATCGTGCTCTTGTCGCCCATCTTCATGACCGAGCCCGTACCGAACTGCTTCTCGATCTGCCCGAGGGCCATGTCGAGTGCCTTGTCTCGCTCCACTGTGTCTCCTGACGTCTCGCCCGCCGCGTCTGCGACGAGCCTGTTTGGGGGGGTGTGGTTGGTGGGCTCGAACCTACGGAGGGGGTGTGACACCCACCGGCGCGAGGCCAGCCAGGAACGAATGACAGCAACGTAATTGCGAACAGCTGTTCGGTCAAGGACCGAACGCGAGAATTTTCTCGCATGCGGGACCAAACCGGCCGGTCGCGGTGTTCTACGGTGCACCAAGAGACGTCGATCCAGACGAAGGAGCGCCACCATGAGCGACACCACCCTCCCCACCGGCGAAACCGACGACGAACTGCGCGAGCGCCTCACTCCCGCCCAGTACGCCGTCACCCAACAGGCCGGCACCGAACGGGCCTTCACCGGCGAGTACTGGGACTGCCACGACGACGGCACCTACCGGTGTGTCGTGTGCGACACCGCCCTGTTCACGAGCGATACCAAGTTCGAGTCCGGCTCCGGCTGGCCCAGCTTCTTCGACACGGTCGGCGAGGACGTCGTCGAGATCCACAGCGACACGAGCCACGGCATGGTCCGCGAGGAGGCCGTGTGCGCCAACTGCGGCGCCCACCTCGGCCATCGGTTCCCCGACGGTCCCGCTCCCACCGGCGCCCGCTACTGCATGAACAGTGCGAGCCTGCGGCTGGACCGCGACGGTGCCGTGACCGAAGCCGACGACAGCTGACCGACCGCTGCGCGACGCGGCGACTCAGTCGTCGTCGAGGATGACGAACAGCCCCAGCCCGAAGAAGGCGGACGTGTCGAGTTCGGCGTTGACGATGTCGCGGAACTCGACGACGCCCCACTCGCCTCCGTAGAGCGGGATCTCG
>BQJV01000489.1 GCA_021604885.1 Acidimicrobiales bacterium | reverse complement strand
GCGGTGATCGCGCTCTACGACCCGTCGACCGAGCTGCTCTCGTGGACGACGGCCGGCCACCCGTTCCCGTTGATGATCCCCGCATCGGGACCTGCGCGCTTCCTCGAGGGCACCCACGGACCGCCACTCGGTACGGGCCTCGCCGGGCACTACACGCAGTCCACTCGTCGCCTCGAGCGAGGCGACACCGTGATCTTCTACACGGACGGCCTGATCGAGCGACCAGGGGAACTGATCGACGTCGGACTCGAGCGACTACGAGCGGCTGCGGAGGGCATGCGCGACTCGCGACAGCTCGCCGAGGACCTGTTCGCCGACCTCGTCCCCGACGAGGGCAACGCCGATGACGTCGCCGTACTCGTTGCCTGCATCACCTGACCGGCTCACTCAGCGCCGGTCATCGAGATCAGGACCGTCACGGTCGCGAGGCCTTCCTCGTCCGTCACCGCGACGTCGTCGACCAGCGCCTGCACGATGGCCAGACCGCGCCCCCGGGGAGCGAGCACCGACTCCGGGCCCCAGAGCGCCGGGTCGGGAATGAGCACTGCATCGGCGGGGCTGGCCACGGCCAGACGGATTCGGCGGCCCTGCCACGATGCGGTGACGTGATACGGCTCAGGCGCTGATGCCTCGATCGCGTTGGACGCGAGCTCACTGACCACCAGCTGCGCGATCTCGACATCCGCGGTGACGCACCCCTGCGCCGACATCCATGCACCGACCTGCTGACGTGCACCGTTGATGGTGGCCGTCGACCCCTCGTAGGTCACCGAGAGGCGATCCTCAGAAGCGTCGTGAGGGCCACGTGCCGTCATCGGTCAGCGGAGATGCAGATGGTCGCGAATACCGGCGATCTCGAACAGGCGGGCGACCGCAGAGGTCGGTGAACTCATCTCGAGACGATTCCCCGCGTCGGCGAGGCTCTCGTGCCAGGTGACGAGCGCTCGGAGCCCCGAGGAATCGACGAAGTCGACCCCGGACAGGTCGACGTGGACGTCCTCGGCTGCACCGAGCTCCTCGGCCTTCTCGTCGAGTACCGGCGCGGTGTGTGCGTCGATCACGCCCTCGAGCGCGATGGTCCGCGGCTCGGAGGCGGTGAAAGAGAGACGGGAGGGTTCGGTGCTCATGCGCCGACGATCCTACCGGCGCAGACCGGAGCAGGGGAAAGAGGCGATGTTCGACATCCCGTCTGACGTACCCGGGCATCGCTCGATCCAAACCAACCGGTTTGGATCGGCGGCCGTCGTGGAATGACCTCTCCCATGACGAACATCTTCGAATCCCTCCGAGCCGACCACGACCTCCAGCGCGAACTGATCGACGAGCTGGTGGCGACAACCGGGGACTCCCCGGACCGACACCGGCTCTTCGAACGGCTGACCCGAGAGCTCACAGCGCATGCCGATCAGGAGGAGCGGCACTTCTATGTGCAGCTCATCCGCGCCGATCTCACCCAGGAGAAGGCGCGCCACAGCGTGGCCGAGCACCACGAGCTCGACGAACTCGTGGAGAAGCTCGAGGAGTACGAATGGGCCTCGTCGCAATGGCTCATCACCGCCGAGCAGCTTCGCCATCAGCTCGTGCATCATCTCGATGAGGAGGAGCACGAGGTGTTCCAACTCGCGGGCAAGGTGCTCAGCGAGCAGGAGAAGGACGACCTCGGCCAGAAGTACCGCGACGCCATGTCGGCCGCACGCGCCGACGGATGACCGCACTGCGGGTCGGCTGGCTCGCGAAGGGCGTCCTCTTCGTCTTGGTCGGCCTGCTCGCCGTCGGCCTGGCTCAGAAGTCGTACGTCGCCGAGGATGCCGACCAACGCGGCGCGTTGTCGTCGCTCGCCGAGCGCCCGGCCGGCACGCTGCTCGTCACCGCCGTCTCGATCGGGCTCCTCGGCTATGCCGCATGGCAGATGTGGTCTGTCTTCGGCGACCGCGAGGGTCTCCTCGCCCAGGTCAAGCGAGTCGGCACGTTCGGGCTGTCCCTCAGCTACGGCGCACTGGCGATCGACGGACTCCGGCTTGCTTGGATCTCGCCCGAACGCAGTCCTGACGGCGACGGCGAGGCGCTGACGTCACCGGAAGGCATCGCGGACCGGGTGCTCGCGCTTCCCGTCGGGGTGGTGCTGGTGATCGCCATCGGGATCGGCGTGCTCGTCGTCGGGGCGTACCACCTCCAGAAGGGCGTGCGGGGCGAGTTCCTCGACGACATCGACACCGACGACCTCGACCGGCTCGGCCGACGCACCCTCCGGACACTGGGCACGACGGGGTTCATCGGACGCGCCGCGGTCCTTGGAATCGCCGGGTGGCTTCTCATCGACGCCGCGCTCCGGCACTCCCCGGATCGAGCCGCCGGTATGGATCAGTCCCTCCGGGCGCTCCTGGACGCACCGGCGGGGCCGACCCTGCTCACCGCAACCGGGCTCGCGATCGCGTGCGCCGGTGTGTACGACGCCGTGACGTTCCGCCGACAACGCGTCGACTGAGACAAATCAGGTTTGAGTCGTCGACGAGCCGGGTAAGCCGGATGGGACCCCGCAAGCGACCCGAAAGGAGCAGGAACCATGGTCATCGGAGGAGGAATTCTCGGAACCATTCTCATCATCCTCGCCATCGTGTATCTCGCACGGCGAGTCTGAGAAACACCGAACACCAGAAGCACCCCCCAACCCCCAACCCGGAGGAAGAAACCAGTGAGTGGAGAAAAGGACAAGATCACCGGCCGCGTGAAGCAGGCCGCAGGCGACCTCACCGGAGACGAGGAGCTCGAAGCGGAAGGTGAGCTCGACGAGTTCGCCGGCAAGGTCAAGGACGCCGTCGACGACGTCGGCGACAAGGTCCGCGACGGCATCGACAAGATCCGCAAGAAGTTCAACTGATCCCCCATCCGATGCCCGGTCCGACATCGCCGTCGGGCCGGGCATCGCTCTGGACTACCCGCAACACCCCCCGAATCGAAGGAGTAGTACCCCCATGGCCTTTCTTCTCTGGCTACTCGCCGTCGTCCTCGTCGTCGCCGGCATCGTGAATCTCGTCCGGCGCCAGGTCCTCTACGGAGCGGTGCTGATCATCGTCGGCCTCCTCGTCGGTCCCGGCGGCGT
>BQJV01000488.1 GCA_021604885.1 Acidimicrobiales bacterium | reverse complement strand
TGCCGAGCAGCATCGCGAGGAACCCGGGGAAGTAGTGATGCTCGCCGGCCTTTCCCGCCGAACTCACCCCGTCGAGGGCGGTCCCCCAGAACCAGTTGTCCACCTGTGGCGTCAGGAAGTCCGTCGGCAGCAGCGAGTTGCCCGGCTCGTACTCGCGGGCGAGCCCGTTGCGGTCGTCGACCTCGAGGAAGATGCGCACGACCGGGCCCAGCACCACGAGCGCCACGCCGACCGCGGTGACGGCGGGGCGCAGCAGAGCGCGCACCGCCGGGAGCGCGCCCCGGAGGCGGAGCACAGCGACGACGACGAGCGCGCAGAGCACCCAGAACAGCCCGTAGTACACGTTGGCGAGGGTCATCGCGACGACGGCCAGCCCGAGCCACACGCCGTCTCGAGCCCGACGATGCTCGATCGCCCGCAGGAGGAGCAAGAAGCAGAGCGAGACGAACCCGAATGTCTGGAGCTGCGGGTGGTTCTGCTGACCGAACACGTAGCTGTTGCAGCAGGCCACGATCGCGACGACGAGGGCGACGTCGCCCCGTCCGAACAGACGCATCGCGAGGGCGTGGGCGGATGCCAGCGCACCGACGAACAGGACGAACATCAACACGTTGAGCGCGACGATGGAATCGCCGGTGATCCACTCGAGCAGGCCGAACACCGGCGCCAGCGAGAGCATCGGATCCGACAGCGCAAGGGTCTGCGGCTCGGGGTGGAAGATGTTCGCGTCGAACACGCCGAACGGGTCCGTCCGCAGCGCCCGCGCTCCCCAGGACAACGTCCAGGTCAGGAACATCGAGTCGCCGAGATCCCCGGCCACGGTCTGGCTCACCCGATGGGGTGTGGGCTGGAGCAGAACGAGCCCGAGCAGGACCCACAGCGGCAGGCGCCGCACGCCTAGGCTCACGCGGTGACGTTCCCCGAATCGACGCTCGACGTCAGCATCGTGCTGCCCGTTCACAACGAGGCCGGCCATCTCGCCGACGAGATCGATCGCATCACCAGCTCCATGGAGGCCTCACCCTACTCATGGGAGCTGGTCCTGGTGGACGACGGCTCGACCGACGGATCGGCCGAGATCGGTGTCGGCCGCGCCCATGTCCGCGTGCTGCGTTCGACCCGCAACCAGGGCGCCGGCACTGCCCGTCGGCTCGGCACGGAGGCGGCCCGTGGACGAATCGTCGTGTGGTCCGACGCCGACATGTCCTACCCCAATGATCGGATCCCGGAGCTGGTCGAACAGCTCGGGAGCGGCGACCACATCGTGGGCGCACGCACCAGCGAGGAAGGCACGCTGAAGATGCTCCGGGTGCCCGCGAAGTGGGTGATCCGCCGACTTGCCTCCTACCTGACCAAGACGAAGATCCCGGACCTCAACAGCGGCTTCCGAGCCTTCCGACGCGACGTCGCCCTCCAGTACACCCACCAGCTCCCGCCCGGCTTCTCGTGCGTCACCACGATCACCATGGCGTTCCTGATGAACGGCTACTCGGTCGAGTACACGCCCATCGACTACGCCACGCGGGCCGGGCAGTCGAAGTTCCACTGGCTCGCCGACACCCGGCGCTACGCACTCCAGGTCATCCGGATGATCCTGAGCTACGACCCGCTGCGGATCGTGCTGCCGATCGCGACCATCCTCGGGCTCGTGTTCGTCGGCAAGCTCGGCTTCGACCTCGTCGACAAGGACTTCCGCCCTGCGGCCAACACCCTGCTCCTCGGCTTCGCCCTCCTCCAGATCCTGGTGGTCGGTCTGCTCGCCGATCTCGTCGTGCGGGTCACGAAACCGCCCCGACGGGTGCCGCCGGGCGATCTGGTCGAAGAACTCAGCTGAGCGCGTCGAGCAGTCCGTCGAGACGGGTGCGCACGGCGTCCCACGAGTAGCGCCGCTCGACGTACGCCTGCCCGGCCGCCGCCATCCGGGTGCGGGCTTCGGCGTCGCCCGCGAGGCGCCGGAGGGCGATATCGAAGTCGGCCCGGCCCGTGTAGAACAACCCGCCGCCGGACTGCACGACATGCTCAGCCATCGGCCCGCACCAGCCGTTCACCAGCACCGGCGTGCCCGCGAGCCACGCCTCGAGGATCACCAGCGAGAACGACTCGTAGAAGCTCGGGTTGATCAGGACGTCCGCCGCCGCCACCAGACCGTTCTTGTGCTCCTCGGGAACGCGCCCGAGACAGATCACACCGGGGCCGGACGGCGGTTCCTCACCGACCGTGCCGGCGAGCACGAGTCGACCTGCGCCGCCGTCGGCCCGGTAGCGACCGAACCGCTCGACGAGGTCGTGGACGCCCTTGGCGCGGTCGATCCGGCCCAAGCAGAGGAAGAACGGTTCGTCGCCGAGCCCGAGGGCCGACCGCGCCGCGTCCGGATCCGGTGACGCGTCGAGTTCGACGGGCAGGCCGAGCATCGTCTGGGGCGCCGTGACCGTGGCGGGGAAGCGAGCGTGGACGAGCTCCTGTTCGGCCCGGGTGTGGAACGCGAAGCCGTCGACGCCGCCGAAGACCTCGTCGAAGACGGGCAGCCGGAACGGCAGCTCGTCGTGCGCCGCCGGATACAGCACCGTGGGCACCCGGGCGACGCGCCGACCGACCACCGTCGGGTGGTACAGGTACGGGTAGAAGATGATCACACCGTCGTCGACCGCCGCGATCGCCTCGATCAGCGCGGCGCTCGTCGGGCCCTGCGCCCGGATCCACCGCTCGCATTCCTCCGCGGTCGCATCCGTAGCCCGGGGCAGCAGGTCGTTGCTGTGCGCGTCGAAGTCCGGCGTGCGGGTCTGGTCCACGGCGAGCCGGCGCACCGTGACCCCGTCCTCCTCCGTCGTGCCGGGCGGATAGTGGTCCTCCCACGTGTGCATCGACAGCGCACACGTGGTGAGCACCTGGACGCCGCGCCCGTCCGCGGCCAGCCGCATCGCCAGCTGTCTCGCGCCGGCCTCGGCCCCGGCGAACACCTCGGCCCCGTAGCGCGGGGTGACGAAGGTGACCTCGCTCATCGGGCGCCGGCCTCGTCGAGGAGTGGTCGCAGCACCGCACGCATCCGCTCCGTCGACACCGGCGGACCCAACTCCCCCGCCCGCACCCGACCCCGACCAACCA
>BQJV01000487.1 GCA_021604885.1 Acidimicrobiales bacterium | reverse complement strand
GGCCATGCGCGAGGACGTCGCCGCCCAGGCGACGTCGTGCGATGAAGCCGGGGTCGCACCGGTCTGGACCCCGCTGCCGCCCTATCTCGAAGCGGCGTTCGCGCCCGATCGGATCGACGCGCCACGACTCGAAGGAGCGGTGGTGAGCCTGTTCGCCGGTGGCGGAGCGGACTTGACCGTCGTCGGATCGCCCGCTCCCACCGATGGGACCGGCGCCGCCGAGCCGGCCGAACCGGCCCTCGGGGCCGACCCCGACACGCCGGTTTCGTCGCCGCCCGCGGCCGAGTCGGGCTGGACACCCGTGCTGCGGATCGTTGCCATCGTTGCGCTCGTCCTCTCTCTGCTCTCACTGGTGCTGACCCTGCTGCTGAGCCGGCGGGAGACGCGACTCCGGCCCCGTATGGACGTGTTCCGCATCGTCATGGTCGGGGTCGTGGCCGTCGTGTCCATCGTCGTGTTCTCGAAGGGCGCTCCGATCTGGGCCGTCGTGGCCGCGCTCGTGGTCGGCGGCGGGTTGGGTTGGTTCCAGGGTCGCAATCTGGTGGTCCGACTCACCCGCGGCCGGCTGATGGCCCAGCGGGCGCCGATCGCCGTCGTCGCCTTCACCGCGGGCCTCGTGCTCACGCAGGTGGCAGGCCTGCTGAACCGGCGTGGGGTGATCGCGCTCGGCATCGCATTGTCCTTCCTTTCGGCGGCGACGACCGCCGGTCTGCTGATCGGGCGGCGGGAGAAGGTGCAGACGGCGCGGGCCAGTGCCGCCGCTGTCGGCCTGATCGTTCTGGGCGCGGTGGCAGTGGTCTCGCTCGTCACCGCCGAGCCGGCTCCCGCGCAGGAGACCGACGCCGACATCCCCTGCGGCTCCGTCGTCCCCGGGGAACGCTGCGCTGCCCACGAGCACCTGATCGATCTCGTTCCCTGGGACGAGATCCGGCTCAACGGCGGCCTGCTCTGGACTGAGGGCAAGCCGTGGATCGACATCGTGGTGCCGCGAGCCCTCGACACACCGCCCGATCCGGTCGAGCGCGAGGTCGAGTGGACCGTGGGCGATGTCGACCATGTGGTGACGGAACGCTTCGCGTTCGGTCCCCGCGACGACGGCCGTTGCTGTTCCGTCGAGTACCGCGGCTCGGGTTCGCAGACGACGGCCGGCAACACGACCGAGTACGTCGCCGAAGGCCGCCTGGACGACATCGGGGTGCTCGGCGGATCCGGTGATGGCGGGAGCCTGGCGGTCGACAACCAACCGGGCGTGCCCTTCGACGAGGTCGGCGCGTTCGACGGTGAACCCGAGGACGCCTGCAGTCGCCTGGTGGCCGGCACCGTCGGCCAGAGTGAGCGCGGTCAGGCCTCGTTCACGACCTACACCATCGACGGCCAGTCGCTCGACCCGGGATTCACCGTCACCGCGACCGCCCTGACGGCACCCTGCGACATCGATGGCTACGACCTCTCCGGCGCCCTCGCCCTGGCGCCCGAGCTGCCACCGCGTGAGCAGCGCTCGTCGCCGTGCCCGGCCCGTAGCGAGCTGGTGCCTGCGCTCGCCGAGGCCGCCGGGGAGCCGCTGGCCGTGAACACGCTCGGCCGGATGTTCACGGCACCGGCCGAGGCCCTCTGCAACGAGGGTGGCGAGTTCCGCCCGATGCAGTTCGGCACGCCGGGCCCCGGCGGAACACGGGCGGAGTTCGCCTTCCAATTCTCGACGCCTGAGACGGACGCCGGGCTCGGACTCACGGCGTTCGCCGACGACTCGACCCTCGCCGGCGTCGCTCGACCCGCTGACGTCCCGCTCGCCGACCAGTGCGATGTGAACGAGGACGGCCAGGCGACGCCGGTCGAGCCCGGTGAGCGGTGCGAACTGATCACGATGCACAAGGTCAACGACACGGGCAGCTGGATATGGGTGTTCACCGACAACCAGACCTTCGACGGGCCCAATGTGACCGTCCGAGCCAGCATCGAGTGGGCGACCTACTGGTATTCCTGCCACCACTGCTCGCCCGAGTCGCCCGAGATCCAGGCCTTCCTCGCCCAGTTCCACGATGTGGGCGTGAGCTGGATCGACGGGCAACCCGCGACGGGGTCAGGTGACGGCGCCCCGACCGGGGTGGACGATCCCGACGAGCTCGCGCGACAGGCCGAGGCACTCGGCGTGGATGGCGACCTCCTCGACGCGGTGGTTGACCCCGACGCCGACGATGAGACCCGCGCCGCCTCGATCGCGGCGATCGTCGGCCTGCTCGCCAGCACCGGCATGCTCGGCGCGGCGCTGGCCGAGTCGGGGTTCAGCGCAACCCAGCTCGCCGAAGCCTTCCGGCGCGGGGGCATCGGCGGCTTGAGCGACCTGCTCGACCCGTCCCCGGAGAACCTCCCGCCCGGCGGTCTCCTGGACGAGAACGGTGTGCTCCTGCTGCCCGACGATGACGGCCTCTATCCGTGGGTCACCGCCGATGGCACGGAGTGGCTCGAACGTGCCGACGTGGAGGAACGCATCGACGCGGAGAAGCGGGCCATCGCGGCCCGGGAGGGCAGAGCCGACGCGATCGGTGACGAGATGGACCGCCGTCACGGCGAGCTGTCCGACGCGGACATGTTCGGCGACATTCGCAGCCGGATCGCCGCCGAGAACGACGAGATGATGGCGGAGATCCGAAAGGGATGGCACGAGGTCGACGAGATCCAGGCGAACCTCGACGCCCGATCCGAGGCGCTGGCCCGACTCGAAGCGGCCCAGGCGGCCCAGGACCTCGCGAACGAGATGACCGCCTGGGAGGACATCGCGGTCGCCACGTTCGAAGGCAGCGTCGAGGATCTCGAGGAGCTGGGCGAGGACGTCACCGACATGACGCGTGCCGTGGTCACGGCTGCGGCGGATCCGGAGAACTGGCGCGTCGTCGGCGAGACGTTCGCCGAGAGCGTGTACGACGTCACCGGTCTGCTCGCCGGTGGGCAGTTCGGCGACGGCGCGCAGAGCATCGTGGCCGGTGTGGAGGTGAGCGCCGAGGTCGCCGCCGCCCTCGGTGTCGCCTTCGCCCGTGATCCGATCGGGACGGTCGCGATGTTGACGCCCATCCAGGACTTCAAGAATGCCGTCGACAGTGACCTCC
>BQJV01000486.1 GCA_021604885.1 Acidimicrobiales bacterium | reverse complement strand
CGCACGCGCTGACGCCGTCCGCCGGCACACCCCGTTGGGGACGGCCGCGGCGGGCCGGGTACCGTGGTCGCATGAGCGTGATCCCGGACTTCACGACGATCGACCTCGATCTCGAGGCCGCGAGCGCGCCCCCGGTGGCGTCGGATCATGTGTCCGAGACCCCCGAGGGCATCGACATCCCCGCCGTCACGACGGCCGATGACATCGCCGATCTGGACTTCCTCGACACGCTTCCCGGGCTGCCGCCGTATCTGCGGGGCCCGTACCCGACGATGTACGTCAACCAACCGTGGACGATCCGCCAGTACGCCGGGTTCTCGACGGCGGAGGCATCCAACGCCTTCTACCGGCGAAACCTCGCCGCCGGTCAGAAAGGTCTGTCCGTCGCCTTCGATCTCGCGACCCACCGGGGCTACGACTCCGACAATCCCCGTGTGTCCGGCGATGTCGGCATGGCGGGTGTCGCCATCGACTCGATCCTCGACATGCGCCAACTGTTCGACGGCATCCCGCTGGACCAGATGAGCGTCTCGATGACGATGAACGGCGCCGTGCTGCCGATCCTGGCGCTCTACGTCGTCGCGGCCGAGGAGCAGGGGGTGAAGCCGGAACAGCTCGCGGGGACCATCCAGAACGACATCCTCAAGGAGTTCATGGTCCGCAACACCTACATCTACCCGCCGACGCCGAGCATGCGGATCATCTCGGACATCTTCGCCTTCACCAGTGAGGAGATGCCGAAGTTCAACTCGATCTCGATCTCCGGCTACCACATGCAGGAAGCGGGGGCGACGGCCGATCTCGAGCTCGCCTACACGTTGGCCGACGGTGTGGAGTACGTGCGGGCCGGCATCGAAGCCGGGCTCGACGTGGACGCGTTCGCACCCCGCCTCAGCTTCTTCTGGGCGATCGGGATGAACTTCTTCATGGAGGTCGCCAAGCTCCGGGCGGCCCGCCTCCTCTGGTCGAAGCTGATGAAGGAGTTCGAGCCGCAGAACCCGAAGTCGTTGTCGCTGCGCACCCACAGCCAGACCAGCGGCTGGTCGCTGACCGCGCAGGACGTCTACAACAATGTCGTCCGCACATGCGTCGAGGCGATGGCCGCGACCCAGGGTCACACCCAGTCGCTGCACACGAACGCGCTGGACGAAGCGCTCGCGCTGCCGACCGACTTCTCCGCCCGGATCGCCCGCAACACCCAGCTGTTCCTCCAGCAGGAGAGCGGCACGACGCGCACGGTCGACCCGTGGGGCGGCAGCCACCATGTCGAGCGGCTCACCAACGAGCTCGCCAAGAAGGCATGGGACCACATCACCGAAGTCGAGGAGATGGGCGGCATGGCGGCCGCAATCGAGGCCGGGATCCCGAAGATGCGCATCGAGGAGGCGGCTGCTCGCACCCAGGCGCGAATCGACGCCGGGCGTCAGGCGGTCATCGGCGTCAACAAGTACCGCCTCGACGAGAACGAGGACATCGAGGTCCTGAAGATCGACAACGCCGAGGTGCGCGCCGCGCAGATCGCGAAGCTCGAACAACTGCGGGCGGAGCGCGATCAGACGGAGGTCGAGACCGCCCTGGCCGCGCTGACCGCGGCGGCGCAGGACGGCACCGGCAACCTGCTCGCGCTCGCGATCGACGCCGCTCGAGCCAAGGCGAGCGTCGGGGAGATCAGCGACGCCCTCGAGACGGTCTACGGTCGTCATGTCGCGCAGATCCGCACGATCGAAGGGGTGTATCGAGCCGAAGTGGGTGCCGATTCCGATTCCGTCACCGAGGTCCGGGCGAAGGTCGACGACTTCGCGGCGGCCAACGGCCGTCGTCCCCGCATCCTCATCGCCAAGATGGGTCAGGACGGACACGATCGGGGTCAGAAGGTGATCGCCACGGCGTTCGCCGATCTCGGGTTCGACGTCGACATCGGCCCGCTCTTCCAGACCCCCGCAGAGGTCGCCCGTCAGGCGGTCGAAGCCGACGTCCACGTGGTGGGCGCATCCTCGCTGGCAGCCGGCCATCTCACACTGGTGCCGGAGCTGCGTGACGAACTCGCTCGCCTCGGCCGGGAGGACATCCGCATCACGGTGGGCGGAGTGATCCCGCCGGACGATGTCCCGACACTGCTCGACATGGGCGCCGTCGCGGTCTACCCGCCCGGCACCGTCATCGCCGACGCCGCCCTCGAGCTCTTGGAGTTGCTGTGACCCGACGCCTTCTCTCCGCCCTCGGCACGGTCGCGCTCGCGGTCGCCGTGATCGGCGCCCCCGCGGCCGCGCAGGACGACCCGGTCACCGTCGACGATCCGGTGTCGACCACCTCGGTTGCCCAGCTGCCGCCGCTCGAGACCTCGACGACCACCACGACGACGATCGAGCTGTCCGCGCCGACATCGGTGGCGCCGCCGGCGCCCACGGTCACCTCCACGGTCGCGCCCGTCGCCACGACGGTGCCGACCCAGGTGCTCGGCACCGCCGAGACCAATGACGAGCTCGCCCACACGGGCGTCGAAGCGGGTGCGCTCGCCTCGCTCGGCGCCGGCCTCATCGCCGCCGGCACTCTGCTGGCGCGCCGAAGCCGACCGCGGGTTTGACCCGCCGGGGTCAGTCCAGCTCGAACTGCGCCCGGTCGAGTCCCGTCGCGGCCGGCTTCACGTGGTCCGTGACGACGCGTACGTGTTCCGGGTGTGCGCTGTAGGTCTCGTAGTCCTCGACCGACGCGAAGTCGGCGACGATTCCGACGTCCGCGGTCGACCCGGCCAGGCCGAGGTTGCGCCCGACGGTAAAGCCCGCGATCTCGGGGATCAGCGCAGGCAACGTGCGGAGTTCATCGACGATTCGATCCACGGTGCCGGTGTCGGCGCCGTCGAAGGCGATGAGGACGGTGTGTCGGATCATGGCGAGACGGTAACGTCGCGGCGATGTCGACGGAAATGAGCGAGGAAGACCAGGCGCTGGTCGACGGGGTCCTCGCCGGTGACCGCACCGCGATCGGCCGTGGGATCACCCTCGTCGAGTCAACGCTTCCCGCCGATCGTGCCCGGGCCGCGGCCCTGCTCGAGGCGCTGTTGCCCCACACAGGCGGCGCGCACCGGGTCGGGATCACCGGTGTGCCCGGTGTCGG
>BQJV01000485.1 GCA_021604885.1 Acidimicrobiales bacterium | reverse complement strand
GTCCTCCTCGCCGAGACGTTCGACCCGACCCTGGGCGTCGAGGCGCGCCAGGCTGAGCGGCGGCTCGTGGCGGCTGGCGAGCAGCACGTGGCCGTTCGCCGGGAGGTCGGCGACGATCGTCTCGAGGAGCTCCGCCCCGCTTGATGCCTCCGGGATCTCGTGGACGTCGTCGAAGAGCAGGCAGACCTGAGCGGGGCTGGCGGCCGCCACGGCCTCGGCGACGGCGGCTACATCGCTACCGGCGGGGAGGCCGAGCGACGCGGCGACGCCGCGCAACAGATGGGCGCCGTCCGCGTCGCCGGGTTCGCACCCGATCCAGACGTCTCGACCGCGCGGTGCCAGGCGGTTCTGCTCGACGGCCTGCGTCAGCGCGGTGGTCTTCCCGAACCCCGCGTTTGCTCGCACGACCAGGACGCGAGCCTCGAAGCGCGCCAGCATCCGACGCAGGATGGTGGGACGCAGGAGGGCGTCGGTCAGTTCCGGTGGTTGGGCGCGAAATGGCCGACTCATCCCGACATCCATGGGACGGCGACGGTACCTCGCATGGGTGCGATGCTGCAGCGCCGCTGTCATCCGAGCGTCACCGATCGGACCCTCGGAAGCGACCGATCACGGTTCAGATCACGCGCGGTGGTCGGATTTCGGAAACGACCGCGAAGAGCGGTTGTGACATCCGTCTCAGGACTGGTAAGCCAAGGCCAGGAGAACGGGAGATCGTATGACAGTGCGGAATGTCGAGGCCGAATGGCAGCTGAAGGCTGCCTGTCGGGGCCCTCAAGCGGCGGTCTTTTTTCCACCTGCCGCGCCGGAGCGACGAGACGAGAAACGGTTCCGCGAACGCAATGCGAAAGCGATCTGCGAGACCTGCTCGGTGCGTCAGGACTGCCTGTCCTACGCCCTCACGATCCGCGAGCAGCACGGGATCTGGGGCGGGCTCTCCGAGAGCGAACGCCGCGAGTTGCTCACCGTCTGATTGATCACACGTCGGGCAGGCGAGGCCCGGCGATCCGCAGATCGTCGCGCCGGCGGGTGATGCCGTTGCTGTCGAGAAGGGTCACGAGCGGGATCGCGAACTTGCGCGATGTCCCCCAGGCGTCGCGCATCTCCGCCACGGTCACGCCGTCCGGCGCCGCGGCCAGCAGGCCGGCGACCACCCGGGCAGCGGCGTCGACCGCCGAACGGGCGAAGTAGACACCGTCCTCCTCGACGACATCGCCGCGCCGCACCAACTCCCGGAGCTCCGCCCGGTCCACGCCCTCCGGGTCGGGCGGGTTGAACGGGGCCGCCTCGAGATCGGCGAGGAACGAGTGATCGGCGAGCGGGTCGGCGGCATCGGCGACCCGGGCGTGCCCGCCGTCCATCGCCACCCCGTCGAGCGTGCCGAGCACGGCCCGTTCGAACTCGCCGAGCGTCGCGATGTCGAGCCCCAACGGTCCGGCACTGTCGACCTTCGCCCGGAGGTCCTCCTGCGTCGACGAGAGACGGCCCGGGTCGACGGCCCAGCGACCGATGTCGGGCTCGCGCCGCTCGCCGGTGAGCCGGAGGAGATGCTCCACCTCCACGAGCCCCCGCTCGGCGATCACGCGATCGACGGACCGGTCGGGAACCGCTTTGGCCGCGGCGATCAGAGGGTCGACGTCGAGGATCTCGCCGCCGCCGAGGGTCTCGCCCCGACCCGATTCGCGCAGGATGAAGCGGTCGCCGGGAAGCAGCGGCAGGCCGACGGGGAGGTGGATGCGCACGGCGCCGGTCGCGCCGGGGGCGATCTCGCGGGGGCCGAGCACACGCACGCGCACGGGGTGCTCCCCGGAGCCGATGTAGGCCACGTGTGCGCCGCGACGGGTGACGGCGTGATCGAGCGCGTCGAGCACCTGCAGCCGACCGTCGACCCGTGAGGTGATGTGCCACTCGCCGGCTCGCACGAGCACGTCGCCGCGCCGGAGTTGGTCGTGGCTGACGCCCGTGAGGTTCACGGCGACCCGGTTGCCGGGCCCGACCTTCGTTCGTTCGGCGTGGAGACTCTGGAGCGCGCGGACCCGCACGTCGTGCCCACCGGGCAGCACGGTGAGCTCGTCCTCGACCCGGATCATGCCGCCGGTCAGCGTGCCGGTGACCACCGTGCCCGAGCCCTTCGCCGCGAAGACGCGATCGATCCAGAGTCGGGGACGCTTGTGGTCGGACGCCGTCGGGGTTCTGTCCAGCAGGGTGTCGAGTGCGGCGCGCAGGTCGTCCACCCCGGTGCCGTCGAGGGCGTCGACTTCGACGATCGGCGCGTCCTCGAGGAACGTGCCGGCGACGCGATCCGCGATCTCGAGCGCGGCGAGCTCGCGGAGTTCGTCGTCCGCCAGGCCCACCTTTGTCAGTGCGATCAGCCCGTGTTCGATCCCGAGCAGCGTCAGGATCCGGAGGTGCTCCTCGGATTGCGGTTTCCATCCCTCGGTCGCCGCGACGACGAAGACGCACGCGTCCACGCTGCCGACGCCGGCGAGCATGTTCTTGAGGAAGCGCACGTGGCCGGGCACGTCGATGAACGCAACCCCCCGCCCGCTCGGGAGCTTGGCCGACGCGAAACCAAGGTCGATGGTGAGCCCGCGTTCCTTCTCCTCCGCGAGACGGTCGGGATCGGTGCCGGTGAGGGCCTTGACGAGCGTGGACTTGCCGTGGTCGACGTGTCCGGCGGTGGCGACGACGTGCATCGGTGGCTCAGAGCCCTCCGAGGGCTGCGGCGACCTCGTCGTCGTCGGCGGGGTCGACGGTGCGCAGGTCGACGATGGTCCGACCATCGGCCACTCGGGCGACGAGCGGTCGGGCCCGCTGACGCAGCGCCTCGCGATGGTCGCCGTCGACCGCGATGCCCGCGGAGGGGAAGCCGACCTCGGGCAGGGTGCCGCCGCCGGGCGTCGCCTCCGTGTCGACAACGGTGCCGACGCCGATCGAGGCAGCGCGGTCACGGAGATCGCCGACCGGGATCGCGACCATGCGCCAGAACGGGATCGCGTCGCCGTCACCCGCGAGGTACGCGAGTGCGGTGGCTTGCAGGGCGCCGAGCACGAGGCTGCCGGGACGCAGCGCCCGGGCGAGCGGGTGGCGTGAGATCGCGTCGATCAGGTCCGCCCGACCGGCGATGATTCCC
>BQJV01000484.1 GCA_021604885.1 Acidimicrobiales bacterium | reverse complement strand
TCATCGCCGACGCGGTCGACGAACCACCCCTGCTCTACGGCGAATGGGGCCTACTCGCCTGCAACACACCCTCAGCCAACGCCACCATCGACACCACCAGCTTCTTCGGCCTCGGCATCCTCATCATCATCGACGACGACTAAGGGACTGGCGGCCAAACGAATGCGCAGAATCCTGAACCGTCGCACAACGGCGATCATGGCCGCGGCCGTAATGCTCGGACCGCTGCTGGCTCTTGTGCCGTTCCCCGCGACACAAGCTGCGGCCATCACCATCAACTGGCCCAGCGCCTGGAGCAACCCGATCGGTGACCCATCTCACACTACGATCACCGTGAATTCCAACTGGAAGGCGCTCTCGGTCGGCTGCGACAACGCGGACATGACGGCGCCCCACACGTATTACCTGCCGGATGGAACGAAGGCGCACCTGGCAATCGACGCCGACGACCCGCAAGAGCCATTCGGAACTCCCCGCGTGAACGCCATCGCCGATGGCACCATCCGATTCAACGGCACCCCATGGGCCGCCGGCTGGGGCGACGCTGTAACCATCGTGCACACAGACTCCAACGGCAGCGATTTCACAGCGACCTACGCCCACATCGATATCGATCTCCCACCCGACCGCGACGGTGCCGCCGCTGGACACCAAGTCAACGCCGGAGAGCAGATCGGCGAACTCGACGACGACGGATTCAATCTCGAGAACGAGCACCTCCACTTCGAGATCCGCCCCGGCGACCTCACATCGGGCCCACCCGGCACCTCCACAACCACCCAAGACCAAGACGACAACTGCACAATCGACTCCCTCCACGGCACCGAAGACCCAATCCCCTACCTCACCGCACGCACACCAGCCACCGGGAACCCAACCGACTCCGACGGAGACGGCGTCCCAGACAACGCGCCCGATCTCTGTGACAACACCCCGGCCGGATGGACGGTCGACGCTGACGGATGCCCGATCGACGGTGACGACGACGGCGTGGCAGATGACCTGCCGGACCTCTGCCCCCAAACGCCCGCCGGCACCGAGGTGGACGCGAACGGGTGCGACGCCTTCCTCGAGGTGATGGCTCGAGCGAAGTCGATCGCCACCGGCGACGTGAATGGCGATGGACACGACGACGTAATCCTCGGAGTGCCCGGCGAGAATCTAGGAGGCCTCGAGCGCGCCGGCGCCGTCGTGGTCGTGTACGGGTCACCATCCGGCGTGAGCAACGCGTCGGCACACGACTCGCTGAATGGCGCGTATGGCAGCAGCTCCGGACTCTCGAACCCCGCCGAGACCGGCGACTACTTCGGTGCGGCGGTGGCGACGGGCTACATCAACGACGACGAGTTCGCCGACATCGTCATCGGCATCCCCGGGGAGGATGTCGGCAGCATTCGCGATGCAGGCGCAGTGACGGTCGTCTACGGCTCAGCATCGGGTGTCGACAACACATCGCCGCACAACACCATCGCATCGAGCTACACGAGCGGCGGACTGACCGGGGCCGGCGCTCCCACTGCCGAGGCACACGACCGCTTCGGCGCCGCGGTAGCGGTCGGCGATCTGAACAACGACCAGTTCGACGATCTCATCGTCGGCACGCCGGGAGAAGACATCGGGACGCTCACCGATGCGGGCGCGGTGACGGTCATCTATGCGTCCACAACCGGCGTCTCGGATACGAGCTCGCACGATTCGCTCAACGGATCCCATAGCGGCGGAGGCGGTCTCAGCAACGATGCCGAAGCCGGCGACCGCCTTGGCGCCGCCATCGCTACCGGCAACATCAACGGCGACCTCTACGACGACATCATCATCGGCATCCCCGGCGAAGACCTCGGCGCTGCGAGCGACGCCGGCGCCGTCATCGCCGTCCACGGCGGCAGCACAGGCGTGGACAACAGTTCTACACACTCGGTCCTGAACGGCAGCTACACGGGCGCCTCGGGGCTGGACAACGATGCCGAAGCCGGCGACCAGCTTGGCGCGGCCGTCGCAACCGGCAACATCAACGGCGACCTCTACGACGACATCATCATCGGCATCCCCGGCGAAGACCTCGGCAGCGCGAGCGACGCCGGCGCCGTCATCGCAGTACACGGCGCAACAGGCGGCGTGGACAACACATCCACACACTCCGTGCTGAACGGCACGTATTCCGGCGGAACCGGACTCAGCGACAGCACTGCCGAAGCCGGCGACCAGTTCGGTGCTGCGGTCGCGACCGGCAACATCAACGGCGACCTCTACGACGACATCATCATCGGCATCCCCGGCGAAGACCTCGGCAGCGCGAGCGACGCCGGCGCCGTCGTGACCGTCCATGGATCTGCGGGCGGAGCGAACAACCTGTCGACTCACCAGCCGATCAACAGCGCAACGGGGTCCGGCGGCCTCTCAGGCACCGGTGCCGAGACCGGTGACCAGTTCGGCGGGTCAGTGACCGCCGGAGACGTGAATAGCGATGGCTTTGCAGACCCCGTCGTCGGCATTCCCGGCGAGGACATCGCTGGGAGTGTTGATGCGGGAGCTGCCATGGTCGTCTGTGGCTCGGCCGGGGGGGCTGGGAACGGCAACGACCATCGCCCGTTGAACGGAGCGCACGGCACGGGCCAAGGTCTGACGAAGAACAACGCCGAGTCAGGCGACCAGATCAGCGGACTCGTGCACCCGGCATTCCTGGCGAACGGCGCGGGCAGTCTGAGCGGCGGCGCGTCCACCCCGAATGATGCCTGCGACAACCGCTTCCGGATCCGCCCGTACGGCACGGTCATCGCCGAGGGCACCGGCGTCAACCCGACCGCCAACGCCGTCATCTATCTCGAGGACCACAACGGCGACCCGATCACCGCAACCGAACCCGTCACCGCCACCTGCTTCACCGGCGACAACGCCGCCAACCCCCTCGTCGCCCACCCCGGCGAAGACTTCATCGCCACCTCACAAACCATCACCTTCAACCCCGGCGACACACAGGCCCACCTGCCCATCGAAATCATCGCCGACGCGGTCGACGAACCACCCCTGCTCTACGGCGAATGGGGCCTACTCGCCTGCAACACACCCTCAGCCAACGCCACCATCGACACCACCAGCTTCTTCGGCCTCGGCATCCTCATCATCATCGACGACGACT